>NCBD01000242.1 GCA_002255315.1 Actinobacteria bacterium 21-64-8
TCTCGAACCCAACATGGCCATGATGCACCAGGTCGTGAAGGCGCAGTTGGCCGCGAAGCGCGCCGGCACCCAGTCCACCAAGACCCGTAAGCAGGTCCGCGGTGGTGGCAAGAAGCCTTTTAACCAGAAGGGCACCGGCGGGGCACGCCAGGGAACCATTCGTGCGCCGCACTACCCGGGTGGTGGAGTCGCGCTCGGGCCCAAGCCTCGCAAGTACGACCAGAAGACGCCCAAGAAGATGATCCGACTGGCCCTGTACTCGGCCCTGTCGGACCGCGCCGCCGAAGCGCGGATCGCGCTCGTCGACAGTTTCGAGGCGTGGAGCGCACCCAAGACCAAGGACGCGGTGACGTCACTCAGCGCCATGGGTCTGTCGGGCAAGGTTCTGATCGTGTTGAGTCGTGAGGACGCGGTCGCGTACCACTCCTTCGCCAACCTGCAGAACGTCAAGACCATCGACGCCGGCGAGGTCAACGCCTACGACGTCCTGGACTCGGATTGGGTGCTCTTCACCGACGCGACCCTGCCGACCGTGAAGGAGATCAACTAATGCGCGATGCCATGAGCGTCCTGATCCGTCCAGTGGTCTCGGAGAAGACCACCGACCTGATGGAGAACCGTACTTACGTCTTCGTGGTGGACCCCCGGGCCACCAAGATCGACGTGCGTAACGCCGTCGAGCAGGCCTTCAACGTCAAGGTCACTAACGTCAACACACTCAACCGCAAGGGTAAGTCGACGCGCAACAGTCGCACCGGTGTCGTGGGCTCACGCCCCGGCACGAAGCGGGCCATCGTCACCCTCGCCGAGGGTGACTCGATCAACCTCTTCGAGAACTAAGGACTGCCATGGCACTGCGTCACCGCAAACCAACCAGCCCCGGTCGCCGTTTCCAGACGGTGTCGGACTTCGCCGACATCACGACCTCGACGCCCGAGAAGTCGCTGCTCGACCCCAAGCCCAAGTCGGGTGGCCGTAACAACTACGGACGCAAGACCTCACGCCACCGCGGTGGTGGGCACAAGCAGCAGTACCGGATCATCGACTTCAA
>NCBD01000139.1 GCA_002255315.1 Actinobacteria bacterium 21-64-8
GATGAGGAAAGCGAGACGTCGACTCATGATGCTTGACGTTCGAGACGCCGTCGTGCGCTACGGCGCGATCACCGCGTTGCACGGCATCTCGTTTGAAGTGGCGCAGGGCGAGATCGTGACGTTGCTGGGTGCCAACGGCGCGGGTAAGACGACGACGCTGCGTATGTTGTCGGGGCTGCACGCACCTTCGAGCGGTTCAATCAACTTTGAGGGGCGCGACATCGCTCGCGTTAAGGCGCACGATTTCAGCGTGATGGGGATCAGCCACGTACCCGAAGGCCGTCGGATTTTTCCCCAAATGACCGTCGAAGAGAATCTTGAAATGGGGGCGTTCAAACGCACCGGAAGCTACGACGACGACATTGAACGGATGTACACCACCTTTCCTATTTTGAAGGAACGTCGTAAGCAATTGGGCGCCAACCTTTCGGGCGGCGAGCAGCAGATGCTCGCAATTGCTCGTGCGCTGATGGCCGAGCCGCGATTGTTGTTGCTCGACGAACCTTCGATGGGGCTGGCGCCCATGATTGTCGAAACCATTTTTCACATCATCGGGGAGATTCGAGACCAGGGAACCACTGTCTTTTTGGTCGAGCAGAACGCCGCTCAAGCCCTGCGCTTGGCGGACCGAGGATACGTGATGGAAAATGGTCGCATTGTTTTTACGGACACGGCTTCGAAGTTGTTGCACGATGAGCGTGTGCGAGCGGTCTATCTAGGTGAGTCTGTGGAGGGTTGACGGTAGTGGGCGAAGTGACGCACCCCAGTGCGCTTCGCGTGGTTCGAGCGTTGCGTGCTCGCGGGGTGCAGGGTCCCTTTATCGAGTTTGAAGCGTCGACCAAAACGGCCAACGACGCCGCGACGACACTGGGGTGCGAAGTCGGGGCGATTGCGAGCTCGCTCGTCTTCATGCTCGATGAATCGCCGGTGGTCGTTTTGAAGAGCGGCGCCCTTCGCGTTAACTTTGATCAATTTGCGCAGGTGGCCGGAGGTTCGCGCGTTCGTCGTGCCAGCGCCGAAGAGGTTCGTGAAGCGACGGGACAGTCCATCGGAGGCGTGTCACCAGTTGGCTGGGCACAGACATTGCGCGTGTTCATTGACGTGTCGCTCCAAACTTACGAGCAAATCTGGGCGGCGTGCGGAACGCCACACGCCGTGTTCGCGACGACGTACAACGAACTGCGCTCTCTAACTGGCGCGACACCGCTCACACTCCGAGCTTCCAACTAGCGACCGTTGGGTCTCTCACTGAAGGGAGATTCATGGAAGCATTGGCGTACGAAGTGGATTGTTGGCAAGACTTCGCCGACGTGATCGCGGCAGGGATTGGCCGGGTGTTGCTCTACGGTCCACCCGGGACAGGCAAGACCTACGCCGCACTGCACGCGGGCACGAGTACGGCCTTCGCCGAACGACTGATCTGCACCGAGGACCTGACCGCGGGTGAAATTACCGGCACGTGGATGCCCGGACGCGAAGGGGTGTTCTCGTGGCGCGAAGGACCCGCCATTCGGGCCTGGCGGGGTGCTGACGGGAGTGGCGCACGATTGGTGCTCGACGAAGTTGATCGCGCTTCGGGCGACGCGCTGGCGACGTTGCTCGCGGTGACCGACTCGCGTGAGTCGGCGCGCTGGCGCCACCCCGAGACGCTCGAGTGGGTGCGACCGGGACCGAACTTCTCTGTGGTCATGACCTCAAATATTGAGGAGCTTGATGACCTCCCGAGTTCGCTCCTTGACCGGTTCGCGGTACGCATCCGCGTCGATCGTCCTCACTCCGGGGCGCTGAGCCAATTGAGCGTCGATCTGCGCGAGGCGGCACGACGCGGTTCGGTGGGGCCGAGTGATCGACGCGTCTCCCTTCGAAGTTTTTACGCCTACGACGAGCTACGAACCCTCTACGGAGCGAACCGCGCCGCGCGCTTGGTGTTCGGTGACAACGCGGACGCAGTGCTCGACGCGCTGCGCGTGGGGGCGCTGGCGTGACGCGCGCGAGCATCTTTCCCGAACTCGTTAGTGGGCGACTGGACGACGACGTCGTGGCGCCGTGGCTCGTGCGGCCGGGTTCCACCCAGCGCGGTGGCGCGTCGTGCGATCTCTCGCGGCGGATACTGGAAGTGCCGCTCGAGACCGGCGCGACCGCTCGCGTCGTGCGTGCGCACGAACTCGTACACGCTCGAGTCAGCCCGCACCTCGAACATCTGATTCGCGCGCTCGACGAAGTCACGCCGCGGGCCCTCGAATGTGCCGAAGAGTTTCGGGTGAACACGTTGCTCGCGCGTCTTGGTTTTGGTGTGGAGCTCTTGAGCGACGGAAGCGAACGAACGGGCGGCGCTGCGGTCGCCGGTCGAGATGATTGGTCCGAGGCTCTGTGTTTCTTGGTGGCGGTCGCGGGTACGGGTGCCCAGCGTGAGTTTCTCGCGGGCGTGCGGAAGGTCCGGCCACAGTGGATGGCGGGTCTGCGCGCGCTCGCCAAGCACGTGGCGAATCTCGCCGCAGCGTTGCCAACGAGCACGCTCGCCGACACGACGATCCTCGAAGGCGTGCCCGTGGGATACGCGCGTTGCTCGCTCGTGGTGGCTCGACTCTTAACGCGCGCGATGAGCGCGCACCCGCCCGAGGACGCCGAGAGCCTTCGAACGTTTCGACGCTCGCTCGAACCCGGTGCGCGCCGTGCTCCGAGCGGTCACTTCGCCGAACTGGTCTTCGCCCCCGACACGAATCTCGCGCCGACGTCTCGACGTGGACCTACGCGGTCGTGGCGCCCAGCACTCAGCGGGACGTCACTGCGCTACCCCGGACGATTGATCCTCGACGAGCGTCGACGGATGTTCGCTGGCCGCGTTCGTTCGGGGGGTGGGGTAGTCGTGATTGACCAGTCGGGTTCGATGGATCTGACGCCAGACGACGTGGTCGAGCTCTTACGCGTCGCCCCCGAAGCCTTGGTGGTGGGGTACAGCCATCGCCCCGGTGATCTCTCGGGCGTGGCGAACGCGTGGCTGTTAGCCCGCCACGGTCGCGTCGCGCCGGCCCCGCCGGCGGGCAACGTCGGAAATGGGGTGGACGGCCCGGTCCTTCGCTGGGCGGTCAACCAGGCGCGTCAGGGTGATCCCATTGTCTGGATCACCGACGGTCAAGTCACCGACTCGAACGATCACCCCAGTGCGGTCTTGAGCCAGGAGTGCGCCACTCTCGTGCGACGTCACCATATCCACCTAGCTCGCGACGTCCTCGAAGCCCGTGCTTACCTCCGCGGACGTCGACGTTCGAGTAGTGGACACTTTGCCCGATTCGGCCGAGTAGGGCGAGAATTATTCGTTGATCAGGTACGTTGAATTCAGCTGGTGAAGAAAATTCTCCTTGCTACGAACGTCTGTTCGCTCTAGACTTACGAACAGGTGTTCGTGT
>NCBD01000243.1 GCA_002255315.1 Actinobacteria bacterium 21-64-8
GAGCTCGGGAAGAATCTGTCGGCTACTCGAACCTCCACCCCGTGCCACCGGGCCTTGTAGAGGAGCTGACGAGAGAGCTCTCCCATGGCGGCGTCCGAGATGGACCTCGCCAGGTGTCGGTTCCGACCATGCCGGCGACGTTCAGGTCCTCGATCACGAGGATCTGACATCTGTCCACGAGGGTCTTGGAGACTTGGTTGACGAGATGTCGTCGGGTGTTGGCGACCCTCGGACCCCGGTGTGGTTCTGGCCAGGGCCTGGTTGGCCGCCTTGAGCGTGGCTTGCGCTTGCTTCAGTGTTGTCACCCCCTCGAAGCTCTGGGTGAGAACACCGCTCGCGTCTGCGGCGACGCAGAGCGAGATGATCCCCCGGTCGACTCCAACGGGAGCAGCGTGACGGTTGGCGCGACTGCGCTCGGCCTGGTGGAGCTCGGCGGCGACGCCGGTCAGCGACACGATCCAACGACCAGCGCGTTGGGTGAGCGTCGCTGAGTAGATGTGGAACCGACCGGTCTCGATCATCCGGCGGACCTTGCGGGTGGGGCCGCAGAGCTTCACCGGTCCGAACCGGGGTAGTCGCAAGTGAGAAGGATCGGTGAAGCGGATGGACTGGCTCGAAGGGGCTGTCGCTGACGTCGCGCGGTTGCGCAACCGGAAGCTCGGTGTCACCTTGCCCTTGGCCTGGAAGCGGGGGAACCCGACGGGCGTTCCACTGCGCTTCCCCCGCCTCGACGCAGAGAAGTTCTCGAGGGCCCGGGCCGCGTCCACGCTCGCGCACTCGAAGACGTCGCCGGGCAGCTCGTGGCGCCAAGCGAGACCCCGAGTCCCGTCAACATTGACCGGTGAGTCATCGGACTGGCCGTTCTTCCAGGCGTTGAACTCGTTGATGAATGAGAAGCCGGACCAGGAGAGCGAAGGGGTTGATGGTTCGCCCGGTTCACCGCTGTCGGAGAGAACTTCTCGCTCGGTCGATCTGGCGTCCAGGTTGGCCTTCACCCGGGCCAGGTGGTGGTTGACCGTGAAGCGGCGGGCGCCCGCGCACTT
>NCBD01000012.1 GCA_002255315.1 Actinobacteria bacterium 21-64-8
GGACCAAGTTGTAGACGAACGAGTCATAGTTGTCGACGACCAATATCCGAACTGAGTCACTCATCATGCGAATCCTAGGTGAGACTCACTATCCTTTCGCCATGAGTTCGATCGACGAAGCGGCATTTCTCGACCTCGTTCGTCGCGGTTTCAACGTCATTCCTCTGCACTTCACGCTCCAACTTGATCGAGAAACGCCCGTCTCGTTGTATCAGCGCTTTCGAGATCGAGCGATCTTCCTGTTGGAAAGCGCCGCCCTTGGTGAGGCGACGGGACGATACTCCTTTATTGGACTTGACCGAAAGTGGCGCTTGACGACCAGTGGTGATCACGTGCAGTGGAGCGACGATGCGTCGTTCACGAGTGAAACATCTCCCCTGCGGACATTGCGCGCACGCTTAGCGAGTTACCGCACCTACACGCCCCCGGAATTGCCCGACTTTTTCGGCGGTGCGGTGGGTTACGTCACCTACGACTACGTCCGACGCCTTGAGCGACTGCCGCGCGGGACCATCTCCGCGACGTGGCCCGACGTAGATTTCTCCTTCGCGGGCACCGTTTTGATTTGTGATCACTTACGCCACTCGACCACAATCGTCGTCAACACGATTGTCGAGCGGGCCAGCGACGCGACCAACGCCTACGCCACCTCGCTCGCACGACTTGAGACGTTGGCGGACCAAATGCTCCAGAGTCCGCCGGCGCTCAATCCAGAAGAGGAACGACTCGTAGCGACTGCGCCCCAGCGCCGAAGCGCCATTGATGTGCGGGCGCGTGCGCGAGCACTCTCGAACTTTCAGGCGGAGCAGTACGTCGCGGTGGTGGAAGCTGCGAAGGAGCACATCATCGCCGGTGACGTCTTTCAAGTCGTCCCGAGTCAACAATTTCGCCGTCCGAGCACCGTTAATCCCTTGACGCTCTATCGCGTGTTGCGCGCGCTCAATCCGTCACCGTACATGTACTTGCTCGACGCCGGCGATAATCAAATTGTCGGCGCGTCGCCCGAGATGCTGCTGCGCGTTCACGATGGCATAGTTTCGACGCGCCCGATTGCCGGCACGCGACCACGGGGAGCTTCCGAAGCCGACGATCAGGCGCTCGAAATCGAGATGCGTAGCGACGAGAAGGAAATCGCCGAGCACGTGATGCTGGTTGATCTGGGTCGAAACGACGTCGGTCGAGTTGCACGCGCCGGCACGGTACGCGTCGCTCAACTCGCACACGTTGAACGCTTTTCACATCTCATGCACCTGGTCTCGCACGTTGACGGTGAACTCCGGGAGAACCTTGATGCCTTCGACGCCTTCGATGCACTCTTTCCCGCGGGAACCTTGACCGGTGCACCTAAAGTCCGAGCGATGGAACTAATCGACGGCTTCGAGTCAGTACTGCGCGGACCCTACGGGGGTGCAGTGGGCTACTTCTCACTCAGCGGCAACGCCGACTTCGCGATTACTATCCGCACGGTGTCACTTCGAAACGGCATCGCCACGGTTCAAGCAGGCGGCGGTATCGTCGCCGACTCGCGTCCCTTATTCGAATACGAAGAGTGTATTTCGAAGGCATCGGCGCCCCTACTCGCGCTCGAAATTGCGGATCCGCTCGCCTAAAACATCACGCAAAACCTAAGGGGGCGATCTGATGACCCTGCACCTGTGAGATAAAAACGCTGGTGCCCGTCATGTTGCCGTTCGCTTGGAATCGAAACGTTCTAGAAATTCCATGTACGGTCACTCGGTGCAGCGCGTTAACCAGGGCCGCTCTCGTCACTACCTTGAGTGTACGCAGTGCATTGATAATTGCGTTCGCCGCGTCGTAGGACTCAACCGCATAACTGGCGCTACTTGCGCTCACGTGCGCGAGCGATGCAAACTCTCGATTAAACGTCGCGTTAGTCGACGTCACACATCCACAGCTTAAGTACACGCCATCGGCCGCCGAAATCGACGCCGTCGCGCTCAAGAGCTCGTTCGCGTTCGCGCCATCGTCTGAGAGCACGACGCCATGAAATCCGACGTTGTTGAGCGCATCCAGCAAGAGCCCAAAGTCGCAATTAAGCCCACCGTAGAAGAGTGAGGTCGCCTGACTCGCCAGTGCGGCGAGGGCCACACTCGCGTACTCAGTCGCGCTCGCCGTGCCACCACAGTTCGACGTGATCGGCGCACTCTGGTTCACCACGCTCGCGCCATCGACCGTCGCCCTGGCGCTCACCGCACTCGACAATGTGTTGCCGTAGACCGATGCATCACTCACGACAAAGAGGCGCTGGGAACCCAAAGCGCGCACGAGAAAATCCGCGTCCGCGGCGCCTTGCACGGTGTCGTCAGGAACGTCACGAAAGAAATTGGCAAATCCCAACGTCGCCAGCGACGGCGTGGTTACCGTCGGCGTCACCATGGCCACGCGAGCTCGAGAGAGTATGGGACCAGCCTCTTGCACGCCGTCCGGTGACGTCGGCCCAATGACGGCGACCACGCGCTTGTTCGCCACTAGTCGGTGCAACAGAGCGGCGCGAATATCCGAATTGCCCTTGGTGTCGTACGCCACTAGTCGCAATTGAAACCGGAGCTGGTGCGACGCGTTGGCGTTGTTGACCGCCAATCGAGCAGCGTCTTCGAGGTTGAGAGTGAAGCGACGGGCGCTGCCACTTATTGGTCCAACGAACGCAATTTCGTACAGTGGCTCTCTCCCAGCCGCATTCGCAACGGTCGCGCTGACGGGCGCGACCACTTCACCAAGTGGCAACAACGCAAAGGCGAGGAGTAACGCGGCCAGCCCGCGGCGAACCATCATCGCCGCGTCACTCGATGAGTTCGAGCGTGCGTGAAACGTGGCGTGCAACCACCTAAATTGCGGGTTGACGCCAGGGCGCAGGAGCGCGCAAATCGGGTGTTGAACAGAGTTCGCATTACATTTCTCGTGTTCGACGACTCGAGCGACTTTTACAATCTGCCTAAAGTATACGCCGTATAAACAAGCGACGAGGGTCGCCTTGCTCGAAGCACGTGCGTTAAACGGCGCGAACAACCTCCCTCGTCACGTCCGGTATCTAGAGCGCTAGGCGTGAGGCCTTTCAGAGGTCCTTGCGCTCTTCACTCAGGTTGCTCTCGGAAACGTGGGACGCCGGGATGTCCGCTATGGGTGCCGGTGAACGCTGGTCGACGGCAAAATGAAAACTCGATTGACCCGCGTTGTTGTGGGCAACTTGGGCCACGAAGACTTCGACAGCCGCTCGCGCGTCACCGAGGGCGTCGTGACCTCCGGGCTTCACGCCGTAGTGCTGACACAGTTGGCTCAGGCCTCGACGTGGTCGCTCTTCGCGACTGGGTTCAATCGCGAGATCATGCTCGACCACGTCAATGACTTTGAGCACCGTGAGATCGAGTGGTGGCGCTTCAAGGGAAAGGTTAAGTAGTGAACGTGCACTACGTCGCAACATCTCGAGGTCGAAGCGCACGACGTTGGCGCCGATAACGACGCCACCTTGTCGCGCCACGTGGCCCAAAAGTTGCACGCACCGAGCGACTCCCGCTTCGGGTCCATAGACCGGTGCGACGCTACGCATGGCCCAAAGATCCTCCACACTGAGGCCGTGCACACGACGAGCCCCTTCACTGATGGGGCGATCAGGTATAACGAAGTACTGCTCACTCCATATCGCCACCCCGTAGCGGTACGCGCTAAAGCCGTACGAGATTGCTCGATCGCTCGTAACGCTTAGACCAGTCGTCTCGGTGTCGAAGCCGACGACGAGTTCTGGTACGTGCTGGTGGCACTTGGGCACGGACCTACTCTTACAGCCCACTGTCACCCCACGCTGCACTACGTCGGTGACCGCCGTATCGATTCTTAGTTTTCCTTTATGCGAACTTCCGTAATTTTTGGCGTTCTACGACCATACTTACGTCGAGCAGTTCGTCAAAAGTACTGCGACAAAGGCCTACTCAAAAGGGAGCGACAGAACTAAATGGGCCGTCAACGTGTGCTTCGCTCACTCGCCGTCCTTGCGGTCAGCCTTGTTTCAAGTTTGGTACCGCTGATGGCGACCGTGAGCGCCGCCTCCGCCAGCGCCCCTGCCGTGTTCTACCTCGATTTGGGCGCGTCAGAGTCAGTGGGCGTGCAACCCACCGCCGCTTCGCCGCTCGGCCAACCCACCAATGACGGTTACGCCAACGACCTGGTCGCCCTGGAAGCGAGCCGTGGCGTCAATCTGCAACTGACCGAACTCGGTTGTCCCGGCGAGTCGACGACGACCATGATCTCTGGCGACGATCACTGTTATCAAGCACCGAACAGTCAACTCACGAGGGCCGTCGCTTTTTTGCAAGCACACTTCAATCAACCAGGTCTCGTCACGATTGACTTAGGCTTTAACAACCTTCGCCACTGCATTCACCAAGAGTTCTCCGATCAGAACTGCGTCACGACCCAACTGGCGACATTGCGCACCCAACTCACGTCGATCCTGCAAACGCTGATCGCCGCCGCCGGTCCCCAGGTCAGCTTCATCGGACTTAATCACAACGATCCCTACCTCGCCAACGCGCTGAACCGTACCCACGACCTCAACTTCGCGATGGGTAGTTCTGTCGCCATTGACGCTCTCAACGCCACGCTCAGTGACGTCTACGGTCTCTTCGGCATTCCGGTGGCGAACATCGCCAGGGCCTTTTCGAACGCCGTCCAAAGGCCAACGCGCTTTCCGCACCTTGGTCACGTGCCCACCAACGAGGCCCGCGCCTGTACGTGGACGTGGATGTGTCGTAGGGGCCACTACGGGCCCAATCTTCACCCCAACAACGTTGGCTATCAGGTCATGGCAAACACCATTGCCACCCTGATGCCGGTGTGGAGTTAACAAACTCTTGTCTTAATCCTCGTCGGCAGCGTGCGCCTCTCTATAATGAGCGGCACCGACGTCGTTCGAGAGAGGATGATTTGTGAAAGGATTTAAGAACTTTTTAATGCAGGGTGATCTCATCGTGATCGCCGTGGGTCTAGTCGTGGCGCTCGCGTTTTCGACCCTGATTAAGGCCTTTACCGACTCGATCATCACACCACTCGTCAACGCACTCGAAGGAGCGAACGCATCGAGTAAGGGTCTCGGTTGGACACTCAATCACCAGTTCATCGACTTAGGGACCTTTATCTCAGCCATCGTGTACTTCGTCATCTTTATGGCCGTGATCTACTTCGTATTGGTCTCCCCCTATCGTGCGTACATGGCCAAACACGGTCGAAAAGTCTTTTCTGCCCCCGACCCCGCGCCGCCAACGAAGACTTGTCCTGAATGCCTTTCGAGTGATCTTCCGATAGCGGCGACCAAGTGCCGCTACTGTGCCAGCTCATTAACGATGCAATAACGCGATCGCCGTGTCGCAACGACCATGAATCTGTTCTTGGCGTTGACGTTCGCGCTCCTCACGGCCTTGTCAAACGCACTCGCCCTCACGACCCAACACGTCGCGAGTCGCCGATCAAATGAGTCACTGCGTGGGTGGAGGCTCTGGACGCACCTCGCCCACCAGCCCTTATGGTTCGTGGGATGGCTCGCGCTCGGTGGCTCGCTCGTCTTTCAGGCACTGGCCCTTCATTTTGGGCCAATGTCGGCCGTGCAACCCTTGCTCGTCACGGAACTCATCTTTGGGCTCATCATCCGCCAATTCTGGCTCGCTCAACGAGTGCAACGCCGAGCCTGGTGGAGTGCCATCGCCACCGCGCTCGGCTTGGTCCTCTTTCTCGTCGCAAGCGCACCGCACGCGAGCGCCGCGACTCCCACGACGCTGCGCTGGGTCGTAACGATAGGCGTCACCGCGGCCATTGTCCTCGGTCTCGTCGTCGGCGTACGCGGCGCGAGTGCCCATCGCCGTGCGGCGCTCTATGGCACGATGACCGGTCTGCTGTGGGCCCTCGAAGCCACGTTCATTAAAGCCACCACCGACATCCTTTCGAGCGGCGGTATTGGTGGCATGCTCGAACACTGGCCCTTCTACGCTTTTGTCATCGCCGGGGTGGCGGGTCTCTTGAGTGAACAAGCGGCCCTCCACGCTGGTCCACTGCGCGTTTCTCAGCCGTTGATCGTCGTCGTCGATCCCCTCCTCAGCGTGCTCTTCGGGCTGTCGCTCTTTGACGAGCGCCTTCGGTCCTCGTGGAGCGCCAGTTCCGTGAGTGTCACGGGACTGATCGTGATGTCCCTTGGTGTCATCTTGCTAACCCAGAGTGCGCCTGAGACCATGGCGGCCTCGTCTCGACTGCCCTAACGGCGCCCGCAACGTCGCCTACGGGTTCGAGGACGAAGTCGGAATCAAAACTAAGGTCTCTTCATGAGTGGAGGTGAGGTGACGACTACTTCTTTTGGCCGTCGCTTCGCGTCAAACCTGCCCACGCCCGGTCCACTACGCACGCTCATGAAGGCCACCCTGGTCAACACTGTGGGCAACGGGCTCTTCTACACCGTCGAAGTAATTTTCTTCACGCGCTCGGTGGGCCTGTCGACACACGACGTCGCCCTCGGTCTGGGCATCGCCGCCGCCGTCGCGATCCTCGCCAACGTGCCCATTGGTCACCTCGCTGATCGCCGAGGTCCCCGCGAGTTAGGCGCACTCTTTCTCGTCTTGGAGGGATGTGCGATGGGCGCCTTTGTCCTCGTGCACTCCTTCACACAGTTTCTCGCCGTCGCCGTCGCTGGACAGCTCTGCGCGAGCGCGAGTTCCACGTTACGAGTCGTGACCATGTCGCGCTTCGGAGAAGGTGAAGCTCGTGTACGGGTGCGTGCGCTGCAACGCGCGGTCAGTAACGTAGGGATGGCGGTGGGCACGCTGCTCGCGGGCGTTGCCCTCGCGTTCGATACACGAAGCGCCTACGTGGCGATGGTGCTTGGCAACGCCATCACCTTCGTGTTTGGTGCTTTCTTCGTGATGAAGCTTCCACCAATGCCTCCGCGACGTCTCGACGACGCGGCCCATCCCCCCAGTCGCTTCGTTGCCCTTCGTGACCGGCGATTCTTACTCGCGACAGCGCTCAACGGTCTTTTTTCGATTCACTTCATGATCCAAAGCGTCGGACTGCCGCTATGGATTCTCGAGTTCACGAGCGCACCGCGTTGGACAGTGGCGTTGCTACTCATCATCAACACGACGTTGATCGTGCTCTTTCAGGTTCGAGCGAGTAAAGGAACGGGCAATGTTGCGGTCGCCGCGCGCGCCTACCAGCGATCAGGGGTCCTCATTGCGCTCGCGTGCGTTTTCTACGCGCTCGCGCACGCCACCTCCATCGCGGTCGCGATGGTGGCGCTGATAGTTGGCATGTTATTTCACTCGCTCGGTGAACTGTACAGCTCTGCCGCATCGTGGGGCATCGCTTTTGGCATGGCCTCTGAAGAACTGCAAGGGCAGTATCAGGGGCTCTACTCCATGGGCATGGGGCTCTCGAGGGTTATTGGCCCGCTGATCGTGACCTCGACCGCTATCGCCATGGGTCGAAACGGATGGCTCCTGCTCGCCGCCTTCTTTTTGCTCGTCGGCTCGGCCTACCCCGCCTTAGTGCGATCTTTCCTCGCCGCTAACGATCCCGCATCGACGTAGCGATACTCACCCACGCGAGGACTACCTCACGTGAGGGAACGAACTTACGAGAGCGTCGGCGTCGAGGAACTCGCACCTTCGTTACGCCGAGGCAGCACCCATTCCGCACGGGGGAAGTGACAGGTGTAGCCGTTGGGAATGCGCTCAAGATAGTCCTGATGCTCGGGTTCGGCCTCCCAGAAGTCACCCGCGGGCGTGACTTCGGTGACGACCACGCCGGGCCATAGACCAGAGGCGTTCACGTCGGCGATGGTGTCTTCGGCGACCAGGCGCTGATCATCGGAGAGATAAAAAATCGCCGATCGGTAGCTGGAGCCCCGGTCGTTGCCCTGGCGATCTTTCGTCGTCGGATCGTGGATCTGAAAGAAAAACTCCAAGAGATTGCGATACGTCGTCACCGAGGGGTCAAAAGTGACTTCAATGGACTCGGCGTGACTCCCGTGGTGTCGATAGGTCGCGTTCGCCACGTCCCCACCGCTGTAGCCCACGCGCGTCGCGAGCACGCCGGGCTGGCGGCGAATCAAATCCTGCATTCCCCAAAAGCAACCACCTGCCAAGATGGCCCGTTCCGTCGTCACGCTCATTCGCTCACCTTTCTCTGTGCTGGTTCCTCCGCGAGGAAACTCGCGAACTCACCGTCACCATCGATTTCGAGACCTTCGTACCTTATAAAGCGTAGGGCCGCCGAGTGGATGCCGTATCACAGGCCGCCGTGGTCGGGCGCACCGTCGTGACGTTCGTAGCCAAGATGGCTCTTACCGAGGCCAATCCGACCTCGGTACGCGACATGGCAATGCGGTGATCTTGTACCTCGACCACGTCCCCCAATCGCAAGGGCCGCGTAAAGCGGGGCCACCCGTAACCGCTGTCGAGTCTCTGGCAGTTCGCAAAAAGCGGCCCACCAGGACCGACGTCAACGTAGGTGCCCGCGTCGGGATGGTCCCAGAACTCCCTCGAATAAGTCGGCTCCGTTGCCTTTGCCCTCGTCACTTCGTACTGACGGGAGGTCAAGTTCACGAGTGCGTGCTCACTCACCTCGTAGGTCTTGTTTGTTCATCGTGTTTCCCTTCCAAACACAGTCGTCGATCTTGCGGTCACGGTTTAGGCTCAAAGCGTCACCACACGCCAGATCGCTGCACCAACATAAGAATTGCACCGTGCTAAAAGACCGTGGGGAGGACCACTCGCCTTGAGCGTACGACGTGAAAAACGTGCGACGTCTTTACACTCAAGAACGTGCGTTCACTCGATCCTGGCCCCGTCTTACTGGTTGACGGGGAGTGTGCTCTGTGTACGAGCGTCGCGGCACTCGGCCAACGCCTGGGTGTCAAGTGTGAAGTGCGTACACTCCAGTCCGTCGACTTAGCTGCGTGGGAAGTCGACGCCGCACGAACGCAAAACGAACTCGCCTTACGCAGCGATGACGGGGCGACACGGTACGGTCACGAAGCGGTGGCTGGGGCGCTGTTGTCGGGTCCCTGGTACCTGCGCCTACTTGGCCGCGTGCTCGTAGCTAGAGCGGTGAGCCCACTGGCGCGCTGGAGTTATCACAGCGTGGCCCGTCGACGACGCCGTGACGCCACTACGGTGGTTACGACTCACTAGCGCCGACGCGTTCGGGAGCGTTCGAACGCGCCCTCGCGTACGCGCCGCGCCCGAGGGCACACATCGCTTCAGTGCTTCTTGAAGTGATGGTAAATGCCGTAACAGATCGCCACCACGATTAGGAGAACTAACACCGATTTGATGATGGCGGTCAAGACGCCTACGAGGGCAAAAATCAACCACAGGACTATGAGTACCGCGACAATCACGCCGACTGTTTTGACCATCGCCATCGTCCCCCCTTCGCCCGCAAGCCTAGAGCTTCCCTTCACCGTCGCAACGAGCAGTGTGCGACGATTTTTACGCCGCGAACACCGGTAACGTGCGACCCAACGAGCAACGTGCGCCTTGAGCGGTGCGGTTCGAGGATTGAGGAACAGCAGAGCGTGAAGTTGGTCCAAGGTGTCCTCCTCGCACGGCGCCGTCATCACGCCGT
This sequence comes from Actinobacteria bacterium 21-64-8, assembly GCA_002255315.1. Lineage (GTDB taxonomy): Bacteria > Actinomycetota > Acidimicrobiia > Acidimicrobiales > RAAP-2 > RAAP-2. The sequence goes on from NCBD01000012.1 coordinate 9,625, forward strand.
ACTTCGCGTCGCCGCCGTGCTCGTACTCGCGGCCCCCGGGCTGCTCGCCTCCTCAGCACGTGCGAACGCGACGGGTGCCCCTCGCGCTAGCTCACCCGAACCGGGAGTAGCGGTGGGACTCAAGACCTGTACCTTCGTCGACCATTCGCGTTCGGTCATGAATTTTACGACGACCCCGGCGTCGCTGTTGTCGTCGAGCCGAACGCTCGTGACCGAAATTCGCTACCCCGCCACGTACGTCACGGGTGCGCCCAGCGAACAACGCGGCGCAACGCCTCTCGCGTCTCCGTCGGGCTACCCGATGATCGTCTTCGCTCACGGCTACGACGTGACGCCTGACATCTTCGCCCCCCTGTTAGATGCGTGGGTCCGCGCAGGCTTCGTCGTCGCTTCGCCCCTCTTCCCTGACGAAAAACAGTCCGAGGTCAGCGCCCAACACGGCGCCAACACTGAAGAAGATCTCGTCAATGAGCCAGCCGATCTCGCGTTCGTCACGAGGGCGCTCCTACTGGCCTCGAACAACACCCCGTCGAACTGCCCTGTCATGCGAGGACTCGTGAGTGCGTCTGAACTCGCGCTCGCGGGACACTCCGACGGCGCCACCGCCGTTGCGATGCTCGCTTTTGATCACGGCCTCGACCCCCAAGGGGTGAACTTCGCTACCCTACGCACGGGTCTGCACTTTAGCGCCGTCGCCATCTTTACGGGCGCCGAAAATCGCGCACAGTCCTACGCCGCCGAAGCGAGCCACCCGAATCTACTCGTCGTCCACAGCCGCGTGGACCAGTGCAATCCACTGAGCAACGACGTCACGCTATACGACACCATCCACCAGCCCAACAAGTGGTTCCTCGAGCTTCAACACGCCCATCACCTCCCTCCCTTCGACGGAACCGATCCCGTGGCCTTTCACGTCGTGGCCGCCACGACCGTCCGGTTTTTTCGTGAGTCGCTCCAAGGCTTTACGCCCACGACCAATCTCGTCACGTACGCGAGTCAAGATCCAGCCGTCGCGCGAATGTATAAAGGTACACTCGGTCCGACCTTCGAACCAGAGCCAAAGTTGAAGCCGGTCTGCAGCCGCAACTAGCCCGTGGCGATCATGCGCACTCGCCGATATGGCGCACGCCAGAGTGGTCGAGTCAAGGACCTGCTTCGTGCTTCAGCGACAAAGTTGACTTGGCGTTAGGGCGTCGCGAGGTCCAACGTGGACGCCGTTGCGCCTTCCTCAGCGAACGCCATACCCGACGACGTAAACATGACGCCTTCTGGGGTAATAAAGAAACCCTCGACACCCTCAATCTCTTCAAGCAGATAGAGCACTGAGGCACCACCAACGGCGAGCGCGGTCGCGAGCGCGTCCGCGACGACGAGTCGCCCTCCCACCACCGTGGCCGAAACGGCCGCGATAGATTCGCCGTGAGGATTAATCAGGTGTGCACCGCGTGCATAGATCCCCGACGTCGCGACGGCCGACGTAACGTTCACGACACCACAGAGTGCCTCCGCCTCAAAGGGGTGTTGTATACCGACCAGAAAACTGGCGCCCGGCGTCACGCACACGTCGCCGCCCGCGTTGACCAGTGCGTTGATCACTCCGTGCTCGGCGAGCACGCGCAGCGCACGCTCTGCGGCCCAGCCCTTGACCAGTCCCGTCGGATCGAAACCGCCCGGCATGGCCCAAGGATCAAAGAATCCCCTCGTGAGTTCAAAGTTTTCGCCACAGAGATCAATGACCTCCTCCATTAACGCCGAGGGCGACGACTGGCCCCCCCGGCGCAGTTGCGAAAGTTCACTCTCTGGTTTCCAGGTACTAAAGCGTGCGTCAAGGTCAGTGAACTCACGACAGGCGTCCGCAATCGCTCCTTCAATCTGCTCGTGAGTGAGACCTTGGTCGTCGATCAAATACGACACCACGGTGCCCATGACCTCGTGGGTTCGAGCGATCATTTGAAGTGGAGTTGGTCGAGCGCACTTTGAATCGAGTAGGCGTAAGCCTCGCTGGTGTAGGTGGCGCCCGACAACGCACTGATCCGTGTACCTTGGGCCTGGAGGACTTCGCTCTTCAAGATCGGCACGACTTGTTGCTCGAGTTGCTGTGAATAGGACTCGAGTGTCGTAAGCGACGCGACCTTCAGTCCAACAATCTTGCCACTCGCGATCGTGACCTTTACCGACATTTGCCCGTACCCATAGTTCTCGACCCGACCAACCGCGGTTCCATTCATCGAGGAACTCGAAGCGCCCGACGCTGGCGGCGTGGTGGTAGTCGTCGTGGTCGGGGACGGAGACGTGGTGGTCGTATCGGTCGAACTCGCACTCGTAGAGCCCGGGGTAGTCGGTAGTCGCACGACCGCCTGCGTGGAGCGTGGACCCAAGAAGCCGTGCAGCCCTACCGCGCTCGTAAAGCCCACCACGATGGCGCCGAGTAAGGAAATAGTTCGTCTCACGCTCTCCTCATCTCAGATGCTGTAGGCCTCTTGATGCAGCGCATGCTCGGGCACACCAGCGCGCTGGGCCATCGCGACGGTGTCGCGAACGAAACTCTCCGACCCGCTTATAAAAACGTCTCGTTTCGCCATATCGGGCACGAGCGTCA
>NCBD01000244.1 GCA_002255315.1 Actinobacteria bacterium 21-64-8
CGCAACACCGCGCGGATGCGCGCGACGAGCTCGCGCAGCCGATAGGGCTTGGTGACGTAGTCGTCGGCGCCGATCTCGAGTAAGAGGACCATGTCGACCTCTTCGCCCTTGGCGCTGACGATGATGATGGGCACGTCGCTCGTGGCGCGCATCGATCGACAGACGTCCAGCCCCGAGAGTCTGGGCAACATCAAGTCGAGCAACACGACGTCGAAGTGCCCGGCGGCGAAGGTCGTCAGGGCCTCCTGGCCGTCGCGCGCGACGGCCACCTCGAATCCCTCGCGGTCAAGTCCAATGTTCAACGCCTCGATGAAGGACTCCTCGTCTTCGACGACGAGCACCCGGGTGCGTCGCTCGAGGGGCGCGGACTTGCTCACAACTGATTGGCGGGTAGTTCGAGCGTGAAGGTGGAGCCTTCGCCCTCACGCGAGTCCACGAGCACGGTGCCGCCGTGGTTCTGGGCGACGTGGCGCACGATGGACAGGCCGAGGCCCGTCCCTCCGGTTTCGCGCGCCCGGCCCGGATCCACGCGATAGAAGCGTTCGAAGATCCGCTCGAGGTCCTTGGCGGGAATGCCCACGCCGTGATCGCGAATCGCGACGTGCACCCAGGGTCCGCTGACCTCGCCGTCGTCGTTGAGCCGCGACTCGACGCGCGAGATCTCGATGTCGACCGCGCCCTCGCGCGGCGAATAGACGACGGCGTTCTCCAAGAGCGCGTGCAGCGCCGAGGTGAGTTGACGTCGGTCCCCGAAGACCACCGGGTTGTCACTGGGCTCTTCGAACTGGATCTTGATGGTGTGCTGTTCGGCCGCGGTGCGGATGCGCTCGATGGCGTCGGCCACGATCAAGACGACCGACACGGGTTCGCGACTCGGTGAGCCCTGGCTCTCGATGCGCGAGAGGTCCAAGAGGTCCTCGATGATCCGATTCACGCGAAAGGCCTCGGAGTTGATGCGCTCGGCGAGGCGCTGGGCGACGGTGGGGTCTCGTTCGAACTGCAGGGTCTCGGCCAAGAGCCCGAGCGCGCCCATCGGTGTTT
>NCBD01000140.1 GCA_002255315.1 Actinobacteria bacterium 21-64-8
GTGTCAGTGGTCGCGGCAAATCCGACCGTACGCGCCACGATGGTGGCGCGCCAACGGGAGTTCGCACACGCGCAACCCCGAGGCACGGTGGTCGAGGGTCGCGACATAACTACCGTGGTCTTTCCGAACGCCACCATCAAGGTCTATTTGACCGCGTCACTCGAAGAGCGCGCGCGTCGACGCGGCGACGACGAAGCTGAAGCCTCACTCGCGCGCCGCGATAACGCGGACACCACGAGAGTAACGTCACCACTTCGCGTCGCCGACGACGCGATAGAAATCGACACCACGTCACGTAACGTGGCCGACATCGTAGAGGAGATAGTCCAGTGCCTGAAACTGAAGATCTCGTTTTAAACACGCGCCGAACTATCACCTACGTGCTCTGTCGCGGTCTCGTCACCGTGCTCGCGAAAGTCCTCTTTCGTCCAAGTATCGAGGGCGCAGAACGCATTCCCGCTAACGGACCGGTCATCGTCGCGCCGATTCATCGGTCAAACGCCGACTTTGCGGTTTCGGTCTTTCTTTCTCCCCGCAAGGTCTTCTTTATGGCAAAGCACACCCTCTTCAGCGTGCCAATACTTGGCCCCCTACTGATTCGAGTCGGCGCCTTTCCCGTGCGCCGGGGAAGTGCGGATCGTGAGTCCATGGGGCGCGCCGAAGCGGTACTGCGGCGCGGTCAGGCGCTCGTCTTGTTCCCCGAAGGAACGCGCAAAGAGGGCCTCCACGTCGAACCGCTTCACGACGGCGCGATGTTCGTCGCCGCACGAACGGGCGCGTGGGTCGTACCGGTAGGCATCGGGGGCACTGAGCGCGCCATGCCGCACGGTGCCAAATTTCCTCGACTCGTCAAAGTGCACGTCATCGTGGGCGAACCAATCGCGCCACCCTCGAGTGAAGGACGCGTGAGTCGCACGCAAATTGCTGCGAAGACTGAGGAACTGCGCGCCGCCCTGGAAACGGTCTACCAAGAGGCGATGTCGCGTTGACTAGCGCTCTCGCCACCACGTACTGAAAACGACTCGCGCGTAACGAAAACCAAACAGCCAGTTCTTTCCCTTTTTCGTCGTTCCTGAAGCGCGGGGGTACCACACCGTCCCCACTTCGCTGGCCCGCCACCCGCGCTTTAGACAGGTAATCAGCAGCTCGGCCGTTTGGTACTGCTCTTGCTCGAGGCGATCGATGACGTCCGCCAACATCGTCACGCGAAGCGCACGGTAGCCCGTCGAGGTATCGGTAAGGTGCGCCCCAGTCATTCGGTTCATGACGAAGGAGAAAAACCGCACCCCGCTCTTACGCACCACGTCAGAGGTCTTGTCGACGCCTAAGACTCGGCTCGCCACGACGAAGTCGGCTGCGTCACTGAGCAGCGGGGCGAGGACCTGAGGAATTTCCGAAGGGTCGTTTTGCCCATCGGCGTCAAGGGTCACGACGTACTGCACGTTGTGTTCAATGCAGTAGCGATATGTGGCCTGCAAGGCGACCCCGTGACCCAAGTTGACGGGAAATTCCATCACGTGAACGTTCTCGAAGGATCGCGCAATCGAGGCGGTGTTGTCTTCGCCGCCGTCGACCATCACGAACGTTGTAAAGGGCTTGCCGTCGATGGTCGACGGCATCTTCGCCAACACGTCACCGATGTTGCCCTCTTCTTCGTACGCGCACAACGACACCACGATGGCTTCGGGTTCGAACCCGGGATACTCAGCGTCGAATCGTTCTTTCGCCTGATCAATGGCGTAGCCTCGCAGACGGGTTAAGCGACGCTTTTCTAGGTCGACCTTGGACATCAGGCTCCTTAGAGGGACTTGGCTCGCGCGAAGACTCGCGTCACCATGGGTTCGAAGTGTTCGAGCGACTCGCTGTCGTAGTCTGGATCGAAGGCCTTTTGATCGTAGTGGTCAGCGAATCGCTCCGCGAGTTCGTACCAGGGCTGGTTGCGATGTTGATCGCGCAGGTTCGGATCCATGCCCAGATGTTCGTAGTAGTAGCGACCCTGGAAGTCTTGGTGGTAGGACACCATGGCGTAGACCTCGGGGCGAACGTAGGGGCGCAAGATCTCCGCTGCAATTTTGGGGTGATTCGGTACCGAAATCAATTTGCCCACGTCGTGAAGTAACGAGGCGACAATAACCTCTTCGTCGGCACCATCTCGTTCCGCTCGCGTGGCAGTTTGAAGCGCGTGCTGCATCTGATCGACCGAAAAGCCATCGGTTACGGCACTCAGGCCCTTGATCATTTCGAGGAGTTGACGCGCGACGCGCGGCTGTGCGGCGATGGTTTCGTCGACTATGGTCATCCACTGCTCTCTGGTCGAGACGTCCATACTCGGAAACGAAGTCACGCGAGGATTCTAGCCTCGGTTGGTTTGAGAACTACTGAGTCAGCGGTGAAAGTACCTGCGCCGCGGTGAACTCTCGGTCGGCCTGAGCGTCAAAGGTCGACGACGCCGGGCTGGCCAAGGCTAAATCAACCAGCGCCGCGAGGGCTCGCAGCAGTTCACGTAGTTCCGGCGGCGGCGGAAAGTACTCGTCTTCCACCGTCACCGAGCGCACGTCGATGCCCTCGACTGGGTCGAGCGCGGCGAGTACTTCATTGACCACCGACTCAGGGGCCGAGGCGCCCGCCGTGACGGCGACGACGCCCGACAGATCATCGGGGAGTTCAAGAGCACTGTTAACGCGCAAGACCCGTGGAGACCCGGCCGTCTCAGCCACGGTCACGAGCGCCACGGTATTCGACGAATTCGCCGAACCAATGACCACGACGGCGCTCGCGTCGCTCGCGATCGCGCGCAGAGCGGCCTGGCGATTGGTCGTGGCAAAACAGAGGTCGCTGCGGTTGGGCATCCAAATATCTGGAAACGTACGGGTGGCGTAATCGCGGAGATCTTGCCATTCGTCGAAACTGAGCGTCGTTTGACTGAGGAGTGCGAAGGGGCCCGGAAGGTCCTTGAGCGCGTCGATATCGCCCCTGGACTCGATGAGGTGCGACGATTCGGGAGAGACCGCCATCGTACCGACCGCCTCTTCGTGGCCCTCGTGGCCCACGTACAGCACGGTGTAGCCCTTGTTGGCGCGAACCTTCAGCTCGTGATGCACCTTGGTGACCAGTGGGCACACCGCGTCAATCACCGCGCCGCCAGATTGGCGCGCCTGGGCAATGACGTCGGGCGCCGAACCGTGTGCGCTCAACATAAGCGGCGCGCCCGCCGGCACTTCATGAACGTCATCGACAAACACGACGCCGAGCGATCGAAAGTGATTCACAACGTACTGATTGTGGACAATTTCGTGATAACAGTACACGGGCGCCTCAAAGACTCGCGTCATCCAATCGAGGGCTTTGATGGCCTTTTCAACACCCGCGCAGAAACCACGCGGCG
>NCBD01000013.1 GCA_002255315.1 Actinobacteria bacterium 21-64-8
TCAGCCTCCTTGCGAGAACCACGAACGGTTCGAGTCACGTACTTCTTTCGCCCGGTCACCGGATCGGTACCGGAGTAGGCACGAAGCTCCCAGGCACCGCCGCGCTGGCGAATGTGACCCATCATGACGTTGCTCCCCAATGCACAGACTCCTGACCCAACGGTCTCGGAATCCAAAAAAGAGTAGCAAGGAGTAGCAAAATTCCGAGAGTCGGAAAACTCCTCCCGGAAAACTACCTATTTATCAGGTATTACTAAGTAGGGCCGGTGGGGATCGAACCCACGACCGAGGGATTATGAGTCCCCTGCTCTAACCACTGAGCTACGGCCCTAAAACGGTGCACTCGCCGCGACCTGACCACGGTAGCAGCGCACCGCCCAGTGATAAGAACTCCGAGCCTTGTCGTACCCGATCTCGTCCAGGCTTCGTTGGGCCAACCCCCTAAAAGGTTGGCTCAAAATCGGGCCTCAGTTCGACGTCGCTTCGACCAGCATCGGGCTTCACACTGAGGATTTGGTGGATCTCGAGATGGTGTCGTTCAAAGCCGACCGCCGAACCAGCCATGTAGAGGCGCCACACGCGAGCGCGCTCGATCCCGACCTCCTCAACGGCTTCGTCAAATCGCTTCGCGAGGTTGTCGACCCAAAATCGAAGCGTTCTCGCGTAGTGTTCGCGCAGACTTTCGAGGTGACGCACCTCGAAGCCGTGCGCTTGAAAGTGCGAGACCAGTACGCCCACTTCGTGAAGTTCGCCGTCGGGAAAGACGTAGCGCTCTATGAAGGGGCTGCCAATCTTTGACGGCCCGCGAAGCCCCCACGCGATTTGGGTTTGGCGCACGAGTTCGCTGCGACGAGTGGGGCGAGGGTCGGGATTAAACGAAACCGGTCGGCCAATAGCGTGATTGAGAAATCTCCCGCCCGGACGCAAGAGATCGAAGAGATGTTGGCTGTACGCGCCGAGCGCACGACGACCGACGTGTTCAGACATGCCGATCGAACTAATCGCATCAAAGGGACCGTCGTTGACGTCACGGTAGTCCTGGACGCGAAACTCAACCAAGTGTGCCACGCCCGCCAGTCGCGCCTGCTCGGTCGCGTAGCGCTGCTGGGGTTCCGAGAGAGTGACACCCACGACGCGAGCACCGTAGGTCGTGGCCGCGTGAATGGCCATGGCGCCCCATCCACAGCCCACGTCAAGCAATCGCGTCGACGCCGAGAGGTTCAGTTTGCGCGCCACGAGATCGACCTTGCGGCGTTGTGCGGTTTCGAGCGAGTCATCGTCGGAACGAAAGACCGCGCAGGAGTACGTCATCGATGGTCCCAGCACCATTTCGTAGAAACGATTCGACACGTCGTAGTGGTGCGTTACGGCCTGACGGTCGCGCCGACGCGAATGAAGTAGTCCCTTCGGGTGTGCTTCGATCATCGGTGCAGAAAGCGGCTTTAACGCCGACGCGCCCACGACACCTAGAAGCTCGCGCACGCGTTCAGGTCGCAACAACTGGCCAAGCGGGGGCACCGCTAGACGAAAGAGGGCGTCCAAGTCACCGTCGATGTCGAGGTCTCCCGCGACGTAAGCGCGCGCGAGACCTAACTCACCGGGCGCAGTTAAGACGCGTGAAATCGCCTCTCGCCGGAGAATTTTGAGCGTCAGTTCCGTTCCCGACGCGCTCGGTCCAGGTCCGGCGACGCTGCCGTCGTACGCCTCGACGCGAAAGGGCAGATCGTGACGAAATACCTCGTCAACGAAGGTCGCAACGTCCACAAAACCTCCAATGAGTGCGCTCGCAGCTCAATTCTAAGGTTCGAACGCACGCAACTCAATACCCCTTTTGTGGGAGCGCAATCACGTCCACTTTCTTGCCTCCAGACGCCACGGTGTACCGTTGCACGCACTTGACCAGGTTGCGCTACGACGTTGAGCGGCGCGTGACGCGCGGACCTTTCGCGCGAGGGCGGTAGGCGATCGAGCACGAGCGGCGTTCGACGCTTCACAAAAACACGAAACATCTCGTTGAGTCACCGACGATCGACGTGTCGTCGTGCTCGACGATAACTGACAAAATTACGGTGCGACGCGCGTGGGCGATATCTTTCTAGTGCTCGACGTCTTCAACGCCGTTGACCGGTCGCCCCTGCGGGGTGGGCTGACGCGCTTCGCGTGGCTCGACAGTTTCGTTGGTTGGTACCCACACTTCGCGGTCGAAGCGGGCGCGGGACTGAGTCACGACACCGGAGCGCCACGGGCTCGCTGTCGACGCTCATGAGCCGCTCTCGTCTCACGCATCAGGCGTGACTCAGGCACTGATCATCGGCAGTCGACTCGTCAAGAATGAACCGAGAGAGGACATCGAGATGAGCTCCCAGAGCAGGACTCGAACCTGCAACCTAGCGATTAACAGTCGCTTGCTCTGCCAATTGAGCTATCTGGGAATGAGCCCGAAGGCTTTGAAATCCTAGCACTGCCTTTCACTACTGCTGTTTGAGCCACCGCTCCAAGCGCTGCGCTTCGGGACTCTCACGCACGGCTCGACGACAGCGTTCAAGGCGCTTAGAAAGTGCTTGGCGCGAGATCCCTTGCGTCGCCGCAATCTCTTGGAGCGACATGGTGCGAAACGTGAACTGCCAAAATGCGTCAAAGTCCTCTCCGCAAAGTCGGCGCAGTTCGTCGATGACCCACGCGGGTGGATCACTCGAACCAGGGGGTGTGCCGGCCTCAGGTACCTCGTCGATGGCGACCGACGAAAAGCGACGCGACGCGACGTCTCGACTCAGGGCCATCACCTCGAGTGCTTTGGCGGGCGACACCTCGAGCGCCTTGGCGACCTCGCGCCGGGTCGGCACTCCCTCGCCCTTCGCGCGCTCGAGTCGTTGATACTTCAGCACGAGGCGCATTTCGCTGTCGCTCAGTCCCACCTGTTGTTGAATGGCTTCGTTGACCAGTTTCGTAATCCAGTAGTTGGCGTAGGTCGAAAACCGTGCGCCGTGGCGAGGGTCAAAACGACGCAGTGCGTTCACGAGCGCTTCAACGCCCGCCGCCTCAAGTTCGTCGTTGCCAAAGCGATATCCGCGCTCGGTGACGCGTGCGCGAACCAGACCCAGCGTCGAACGCAAGAGCAACGACTCAGCCTCTTGGCCGTCGTGGCGTTGGCGTAAGAGTCGTCGTCGCCGCGCAGGGTCACCGTCTCGACCGAGCAGCAGTGCCGCGGCGGCGGCGCGCCCCGCACTAATGACCGGGTAGAGCGCACGCTCTTCATCGAGCGCGAGCGGCGCGACAATCGCGAGTCCCCCAATCGAGCCGAGCGACGATTTCACGACGAGGCGAGTGACGAGCGCTCGAGCAGCCACGCTCGAAGATCGAGTTCCGCGGCTTCGGCGTGGTCGGTGTCCAAGAGATCGAGGCGTTCACGGACGTCTCGTTGCGTCGAGAGCTCCAACTCGGGCGAGATTCGCGACGCGCGCAGATCGCGACTGAGGTCCGTGAGTTCGGACCGCACGGCAGCGCGAATGAGTTGGGCTAGTACGGCGCTGACCTCGAGGGCGCTGTAGTCGTGGTCGAGTTCGTCGACCACTAATTCGGCCAGTACCGCCGCGGCTTCGTCGTGACCCTGACGTTCGAGGAGGTCGATTGACGAAGCGACGCTGCGGCCCTCGCCCAACGCGAGGTAGATCTCGCGCTGGATGTCGTGCACGAAGTAGGGCGCAATTAGTCGATCCGCGACGAGTTCGGGCGCGTGGACCAAGAGCCGCAACGCTTCTAGACCCGGTCGCGGTAGGTCGCGGCGAGGCGCCGGCGGTGCTGATTCGCTCACGGGCCGCGCGAGGAGACGGGGGGCGTCATTCGCCCGCGCGCGCAACGTCGCCACGTCGAGGCGGAGCCGATCGGCCACCTCCATCACGTACTGGTCACGCACGAGCTCACTGGGATGTTCTAAGAGGACCGCCATCGCCGATTCGGCCGCGCGCGCGCGACCTTCGGCGGTAGCGAAGTTTGCTCCACCCAGCTCCCGCTCCAGTCGAAAACGTAAGAAGGGAACCGCCTCGCGCACCGCGTTGCGCAGCGCGTCGGGATCACGTTGGGCGAGTTCAGCGGGGTCACTCCCCGCAGGCAGACGCGCGACGAACACGTCGACTTCGTGCTGACGTTCCCACTGGTAGACCGAGGCCGCGGCGCTCTGACCCGCGCTATCCGCGTCGTAGGCGAGCACGATTCGCTTGGCGAAGTTGCGCATCGTTTTAAAGTGCTCTTCGCCGAGGGCCGTGCCACACGTCGCGACCGCCCGTTCCAAGCCTGCTTGGAAAAAAGCGATCACGTCCGTGTAGCCCTCACAGACGATGATTTCGCCGGAGCGAATGATGTCGTCTTTCGCGAAGTTCAAACCGTAGAGCGTTCGCCGTTTCGAATAGATGGGCGTTTCGGGAGAATTTTTGTACTTTGCTTCACTGCGACCGTCTACGCGCGTCGCCAACTGGGGTAAGATGCGCCCACCCACCGCGATCGCCTTACCCGCGGGATCGAAAATCGGAAAGATGATTCGTGCGCGCAGCGCGTCTTGGCGACGTTCGCGGCTATTGACAAAACCCAGCCCGGTGCCCGTCAGTACCTTCTCACTCATTTTGAGCGACGACGCCAGCGCGTCCCACTCGTCGGGCGCCCAGCCGAGCTTGAAGCGCCGCGCCACCGACCCGTCGATGCCGCGCGACTTGAGGTATTCGCGCGCCGCTCGTGCGTCGGGCGCACTGAGTAAGCGCTCGTGGTACCACGAGACCGCCGCGTCCATCGCGGCCATGAACTCCTGACGATCTTTACGTTGCGGGCCGGCGCTGACGTCTTCGTGCAGTTCGAGTCCCGCTCGATCGGCCAGGACCCGCACCGCGTCGACGAAGTCAACGTGGTGCGTTTCACGAACCCAAGTAATGGCGTCGCCCGACACGCGACAGCCAAAGCAGTAGTACCGGCCCTCTTCGGCGTTGACCGAAAACGATGGGTTCTTTTCTCCGTGAAAGGGACACAGACCCGTCCACCGGCGCCCCGAGCGCTTCAGCGCGACGCTCTCAGAGATCAACGCGACCAGATCGGTCGCGCCGCGCACTTGGGCGATCTCGTCGTCGGAAAGAGTCATAAGTAGACGGTATCGGTTCGACGTCACCGATGAGTAAGTCGTTCTGTTGCCTAGACTTCGCCTCGTGTCCCTCGAGTTCGCCATTGAAGTTGATCACATCGTTCGCACCTTCAACAACGGCGATTTTTACGCCCTAAACGATGTCTCGCTGCGGGTGCCCACTGGCCAAGTCTTTGGGCTTCTCGGACCCAACGGTTCGGGTAAGACCACGATGGTTCGTATTCTGTCAACGATTTTGAAGCCCACGAGTGGCGTAGCGCGCGTCGCGGGCTTTGACGTCGTGGGCCAGAGTGACCAGGTGCGCCGCCGCATCGGCCTCGCCGGCCAGTACGCCACGGTCGACGAGAACCTGACGGGCTTTGAGAATCTACGCATGATTGGGCGCCTCAATCACCTCTCGACCAACGAGTCGACGACGCGCTCGAGGGAGCTGCTCAGCAACTTTGGACTCGACGACGCGGCGAACCGACTCGCAAAGACCTACTCCGGTGGGATGCGACGGCGCTTAGACCTCGCCGCGGCCCTCGTCGCGCGACCGCCCATCTTGTTTCTCGACGAGCCCACCACCGGACTCGACCCACAGAGTCGACAGGACCTATGGGCCATCATCGAAGGACTGGTGGAAAGTGGCACGACGGTCCTTCTCACGACGCAGTATCTCGACGAGGCCGACCGCCTGGCTCAGCAGTTGGTCGTGCTCGACCACGGCAAAGTCATCGCCGAAGGCACGTCGGCCCAACTGAAGAGCCAACTCGGTGCGACGGTGTTGGTGCTGACCCTGCCCACGACGAGTGACGCCGTTCGCACGGCCGAACTCGTCGCTGACCTTTCAGAACAGCCAGTGCGCATTGAAGGTCTAATCATTGAACTCAACGTTGACGGTGGGCCCGCGAACGCCGCCGAGGCACTTCGCCGCGTTGACGCCCAGGGCATTAGCGTTACTGGTCTGTCACTGCGCGAACCCAGTCTCGACGACGTCTTTTTGACGTTAACGGGCCACAAGGTGAGCGACGATGCCGCACCGGACGCCAACCAGCGATCCGCGCGAACGGCGCACTCGTGAGCGTGGACACCACGAGCGCGTGGTCTCCTCGATGGGCCATTAATGACACGGTCACTATTGCGCGACGAAATCTGCTCGCCATCATTCGAATACCCACTGCACTGGTCTTCGCGATAATTCAACCCATCATGTTCGTCGTGCTCTTTCGCTACGTCTTTGGTGGCGCGATCAAGGTCGCCACGAGTGGCTACGTCAACTACCTCATACCAGGCATCCTCGTCCAGACGACCATCTTTGGTGCGGTGGGTACTGCCATCGGTCTGGCCGAAGACCTGCAGCGCGGCCTCATCGAACGATTTCGTGCGCTGCCCATGGCGCGCATGGCGGTCTTGGGCGGACGAACCCTCGCTGACGTCGTGCGCAATGTCCTCGTCATCATTGTCATCACGATTGTCGGCTTTGCCGTGGGCTTTCGCCCGACCGGCAGCGTGGTGAGCTACGTCGGCGCGGCGCTGCTGATGTTGCTCTTCGCGTACTGCCTGTCGTGGGGCTTCGCTTTTATTGGACTCGTTGCGCCGAACTCCGAAGCGGCTCAGGCCATCACGTTTCCGCTCATCTTTCCCATCACGTTCGCGTCGAGCATTTTCGTGCCCATTGACTCCATGCCCAGTTGGCTTCGAGGTTTCGCGACGTATCAACCCGTGAGTCAAGTCACGAACGCGGTGCGAGGACTCATGAACGGCGTGCCCCACGGCGCGAGTACGTGGATCTCTCTCGCCTGGTCCCTCGGCGCCATCGTGATGCTTGCACCCCTCGCCGTGCGTCGTTACCGGCAAGTCGCGTGACGCCCCAGCTCGACGTCGATCAGCTCCAAGCAATTCTCGCTCAGTCCTTCACTGGTCTCGAGTTACCGACCGTCGAACTGGTCGAAGACGACGTCGTGGTCGTGAGCCAACGAGTCGAAGAACGCCACGGACGACCCGGGGGCACCGTGTCGGGACCGACGATGATGGCGCTCGCGGACCTCGCGGCGTGGCTCGTCACGATGGCTCACGTGGGTCCAGTGGTCCTCGCCGTCACCACGAGCTTGCACATCGATTTCTTGCGCAAACCCGAGCTCACTGACGTAGTGGCGCGTGCTCGGCTCATCAAACTCGGCAAACGTCTGTCGGTGAGTGACGTTGAGGTGTTCTCGCGCGGCAGCGACCAACTCGTCGCGAAGGCCCAAGTCACGTACTCGATTCCCTAATCGTCACGACGCGGCCATGTCGGCGGGTAAGGTCGGGCGAAACTTTCTACGAAGGCTCACCGTGCGCGACCACCCCAACGCCCCACTTTCGAAGACCTTGACCTTGCTGATGGCGATTGCCATTGGCTCGATCGTCGCCAACTTGTACTACCTCCAACCCCTTTTGCACCAGATTACGAAGGATTTTCACGTGAGCGCGGGACGCGCCTCACTGCTGATGACCGTGATTCAGGTCGGCTACGCCCTGGGTCTCGCCTTCCTCGTGCCACTGGGCGACCTCATCGCGCGTCGCAAACTCGCAGTCGGCATCTTCGCTCTGTCAACGGTGATGATGGCACTGGCGGCGACGATTCACTCCTTCAACGTCCTCGTCGTCTTTACCTTGGTACTCGGTCTCACGACCGTGGGCGGACAAGTGCTCATTCCCTTCGCCGCCGATCTCGCCGCACCCGAAGAGCGCGGTCGTGTCATCGCGCGCGTCATGACCGGACTCTTGCTCGGCATCTTGTTGTCGCGCACCGTGTCGGGTCTCGTCGCTCAGTGGGCCGGCTGGCGCGCCGTTTACTGGGTCGCCGCCGGTCTCTTAGCGGTCATGACCGTCATGCTCTACGTCGTGCTGCCGGGAGAGGCGAAGCGCCCGCACCAGAGTTACGCGAGCCTCGTCAGCGGTACGTTCTCGCTCTTTGGCGAACTCGCAGTGCTGCGTAAGCGCGCCTACTACGGCTTTTTGATCTTCGCCTGTAACAACGTGCTGTGGACGCCGCTCTCGTACGTGCTGGCCGCCCAGCCCTACCACTACTCCAACGCCGTCATCGGACTCTTTGGGCTCTTCGGGGTCGCCGGAGTCTTGACCGCCAACCTCGCCGGTCACTTCGCCGATCGTCAGCGCACGTCGCTCGCGACGATCGGCTTTTCGCTCGCGCTCCTCGCTTCGTTTGCGCTGCTCGGGGTTGGACGCTCCACGTTTATGGTGTTGGCCCTGGGCATCGTGGTCCTCGACGCAGGTATGCAGGGCATGCAGATCACCAATCAATCGGTCATCTATTCACTTCGCCCCGAAGCGCGCAGTCGCGTCAACAGCGTGTATATGGTCAGCGCCTTTTTGGGCGCGTCGTTGGGCTCGTATCTGGCGGGCAACGTGTATGACCACTTTGGCTGGCGTGGGGACTGTTGGCTGGGCGGGGCACTCGCTGCCGCGGTCGTCGTGCCGGCGCTGCTGAGTCGAGAACGGCGCACGGCGCCCACGAAAGAGCCGGTACCGACGAGTTCGGGCGAACGTGCCTAGTGGTTCAGCGTCGTGCGCTCGTGCAGATGACGCGCGAGCTCGGCGATGGGCACTCGCGATTGAGCCGTGGTGTCACGGTCGCGCACGGTCACGCAGCGGTCCTCGAGCGACGTAAAGTCCACCGTCACGCAATAGGGCGTACCGATCTCGTCTTGGCGACGGTAGCGGCGCCCGATGGACTGGGTCACGTCGTAGTCGCACATGAAGTCGCGCTGCAAAAGGGCGAGTACCTCTTCGGAAACGCCCTCGAGCTCGGGCTTTTTCGACAGCGGCAGCACGGCCACCTGATACGGCGCTAGACGCCAGTCCAGTCGCAGCACGGTGCGTGTCTCACCGTCGATCTCGTCTTCGTGATAGGCCGCGAGTAAAAAGACCATCAGCGCGCGAGTCACGCCAAGAGCCGGTTCGATCACGTAAGGCGTGTAGCGCTCGTTACTCGCTTGGTCGAAGTATTCCAGACGCGCGCCCGAGTGTTTAGAGTGCTGCGTTAAGTCATAGTCGCCGCGGTTGGCGATGCCTTCGAGTTCATCCCAGCCCCAGGGGAAGTAGAACTCGACGTCGGTGGTGCCTTTGGAGTAGTGCGAGAGATCTTCTGGGGCGTGTTCGTGCAGACGCAACAACTCGGCGGGCACGCCAAGATCGAGGAACCACGACAAACGAGCGTTCACCCAGTAGCGGTACCACTGGTCGGCTTCGGCGGGGGGTACGAAGTACTCCATCTCCATCTGTTCGAATTCGCGGGTACGAAAGATCGAGTTCTGCGGGGTGATTTCGTTGCGAAAGGACTTGCCGATTTGGGCGATGCCAAAGGGCGGCTTCTTTCTCGTGGTGGCGAGCACGTTGTTGAAGTTCGTGAACATACCCTGGGCCGTTTCGGGACGCAGGTAGGCCGTGGCGCCCTCGCCTTCGACCGGCCCGGCCTGGGTCTTGAACATCAAATTAAAGGCGCGCGGTTCGGTGAACTCAGTCGAGCCACAGTTAGGACAGACGCCGTCGATCTTGTCCTCGCGCCAGCGCTCTTTACACTTCAGGCAGTCGACGAGCGGATCCGTAAAGGTCTCTAAGTGTCCCGACGCGGCCCAGATCGCCGCCGGACCCAGAATTGCCGCGTCGATACCGACGATGTCACTTCGGCTCTGGACCATCGCCTTCCACCAGGCGGCGCGCACGTTGCGCAACATGTTGGCCCCGAGAGGGCCGTAGTCGTAGGTCGAGCGAAACCCCCCGTAGATCTCGGCCGTCTGGAAGAAGAAACCTCGGCGTTTGGCGAGATTGGTGACCTTCTCCATGAGGTCGGAAATGAGTACGGGGGCGGCATCCATTACCTCAGGCTACTGAAGAGTACGACCCTAACGACGCGACAAATCGCGACGTTAGTGCTCGTCAGCGCTCGAAAGGCGGACGATGACCTGGTTAGCGACGAGTCGGGCCCGGGGCCGCAGCGTCACGCGGCCCTCGTCGACGTTGACGAGGTGGGCGATTTCGTCGAGTGAGTCAAAGGCCTCAATCGCGACGCCGCGTCTCGTGCGTAGCGCCAACGAATCGCTCTCGAAACGCTGGGTTGCTTCATCGAGCAGCTCCTCACCGCCTTGGGGCGACTCGCCGCGTCGCACGAGTTCCACGTAACGATCGGGCGTGCGCACGTTCCAAAAACGTCGACCGCGGTCGTGCGAGTGCGCGGCCGAGCCAAAACCCCGGTAGTTGCCTCGGTCCCAGTAGACGTGGTTATGGCGACACTCGTGCCCGGGCGTGGCCCAGTTCGAGATCTCCTCCCAGAGATAGCCGTGGGCTTCGAGAACTTCACCGACGAGGTCGTAGGCGTCGGCGGTCTCGTCTTCGTCGGGGTGGCGGGCGGGGTCTTGGCCCAAGGGCGTACCGGGCTCGGGCGTTAACGCGTAACAACTGACGTGGGGCGGCGGGTTCTCCAGCGTTAAGAGATCACGCAGCGTCGCGCGCACGTCGTCGAGGTTCTCGGCGCGCGAGCCCACAATGAGGTCCATGTTCCACGTCGTAAAACCGGCTTGCGTCACGCGTTGGGCGACGTCGCGATGGGCGCCGGTGCCGTGTCGACGCCCCAGGTCGGCGAGGACGGCCGGTTGGGTCGACTGCACGCCAAAGCTCATACGGGTAACCCCACCGCGGCGATACGCCACGAGTCGCTCGAGCGAAGCGTCTTCGGGATTGCACTCCACGGTCACCTCGGCCCCTGGGTCGCGCTCAATCGCTTCGAGAATTCGTAGGAGCTGCTCGGGCGCGAGTCGCGAGGGCGTACCCCCACCGAAGAAGACCGACGTCGCGACCTCCAGGCCCTCCTCGTTGGCGCGCTCAATTTCGGCTACGACCGCCTCGACGTAGTCGTTCATTAAGTGGTCGCGGTCGGCGTAGGTCGCAAAGGCGCAGTAGTCACATCGCTTGGCACAAAACGGCACGTGCACGTAAACGCCGAACTCATTCACTCTAAAACCTTGGCACGTTCGCGCACCTCGGCGAAGCGCACCAGCGCCTCGCGCCGCTCCACGTTGGCGTCGATCAGGGGCTCGGCGTAGCCCGCCGGACGCCACAGCCCCGCCCCACCACCGGGTTGCAGGCAGCCCGGCGCGGCGACGTCACGCAGTTCATTGACGTAACGGCGCACGTAGAGGCCGTCGGGGTCGAAACGTTCGCCCTGCAAGGTGGGATTAAAGACTCGATGAAAGGGCGCGGCGTCGGTACCCGTGCCGGCGGTCCACTGCCAGCCGTGTTGGTTCGAGGCGAGGTCGCCGTCGCTCAGTCGCCACAAAAACCACTTCGCACCCCAGCGCCAGTCGAGGTGCAGGTGCTTAACCAAAAAGGAGGCCACGACCATTCGAACTCGATTGTGTATCCACCCTTCGGCGAGCAATTGTCGCATGCCCGCGTCCACGAAGGGATAGCCCGTCTCGCCGAGCGCCCAGGCGCGAAAGCGCTCGACGGCGCGTTCGTCGGCGTCGACGCGAAGTTCGACCATCGAGGGTTGCAAGCTCTGCCACGCGGACTCGGGGTGGTGAAAGAGCACGTCGGCGTAGAACTCGCGCCAGCAGAGTTCACTCGTAAAGGTCGCTCGCCCGCGCTCCAAGCCCCTCGTCGCGGCGAGGATCGAGCGTGGGTGCAGCGCGCCAAAACGTAAGAAGGCACTCAAACGACTCGAGCCGTCGACGGCGGGCAGATTACGGGTCTCGGCGTAGTCGTCAACGTTGGCCACAAAGTCCTCGAGGCGCGCGTGGGCCGCGCGCTCACCCGCGGGGCCCACGTCGGCGGGCGTCAACGTCGCCAGATCCCCGAAGTACCAGGGCGCGTGACGTTGGGCGCTCGCGACGACGGCGTCGAGCTCGAGGGTGTCGAGTCGCTCCCACGAGACGCTCTCGGGCTCGTCAAAGGGCGCCGGGTGGTGCTCGGCGTTCCAGCCGCGCGCGAAGGCACGAAAGACCCGACAGGGCGTGCCGCTCTGGGTGCGAACGACGCCCGGGGGAACGACGTAGGGCGAATCGAGTAAAGACAGCGAGAGGCCCGCTTCGCCCAGCGTGCTCGCAACACGCT
>NCBD01000141.1 GCA_002255315.1 Actinobacteria bacterium 21-64-8
GCCTTAACCGCGCTGGCGGACCAAGCGGCGGGACACCCGCTGGGCGAGCTCAATCCTCAGCTCTACTCGATCTACGCCAACGCCAGGGCCTACGCGGCCGACTTTCACAACATCTACGGGCCCGGCCAGAACAACGCTTTCGGCAGTACAGTCGGCTACCCCGCAACCAGCCCGGGCTACAACCTTCCGACCGGCCTCGGGACCCCGAACGTGGCCAACCTGATCTCGTCGCTGGCCGGCGGCGGCCGCCGGTAGGCCCGATTCGACTCCCGCGCAAGCCATTGCGGGCCCCGCGTCCGAGATAGGGCGCGGGACCCGCCGTGCCCTCAGAGCCAGGGTGTCAAGGGACAGGAGGAACTGACCACTGGCGGCCACCAAACCTGACCACTGGCGGCCACGGAAATTGACCGCTGGCGGCCACGAAACCTGACCAGTGGGCTCGGTGGTCTGGGAAGGTTTGTAGTAGTCGTATGGGGAAAAGAGGTCTGGAGAGAAGGGGTTGAACAACTTGGGGATTGTGGACAAGCTCGCGTCTGGCGATAGCCCAAGGAGCGGGCTGCTCTACTCGAGGCGGCCCAGGCGCTCATGCCATCTCCCCGGCGACGGCACTGGGCACGCTTAGCCGCTGCGGTCGCGAGCTGCGGGAAGCTTCCTTCTGCACCAGAGTCTTGACCCCGGCGCCCGAGGTGGCCTGAGCCAGCCTCACGCTCTCCCCGGAGGTGACGCAGAGATGAGCATGGTGCAGCAGCCGGTCCACGGTGGCAGTGGCCAGGGTCTTGGGCATCAGTTCGTCGAAGCCGGCAGGGTGGATGTTGGAGCTGATGGCCACGCTGCGGCGCTCGTAGGCGGCATCGACCAGGCGGAAGAGGCCCTCGGCAGCCTCGGTGCTGACCGGGAGCAGCCCAATGTCATCAACCACGATCAGGTCGCTGCGCAGGATGCGCTGCACCGCCCTGACCGCCGAGTCATCGGCCCGGCTGCGATGCACCATCGCCCCGAGCGACTCCAGGGAGAACCAGGCCACCCGGCGGCCCGCTTCCACGGCGGCCTGACCCAGCGCCTCCAAGAAGTAGCTTTTCCCCGTGCCAGACGGCCCGCAGACCACCAAGTTCTCTCTCCGCTCGATCCACTCGAGGGTGCGTAACGCGGCCTGGGTGGGACCTGGGATCGAGCAGGCCGACTCATCCCAGCCGGAGAAGGTCTTGCCGGTGGGGAACCCAGCCGCCCCCCGCCGGGTGGCGGTGGCCGAGCGCTCCCGGCCCTCCACCTCCTCCGTCAACAGGACCCGGAGCACTTCGGCCGGCTCCCAACGCTGCGACCGGGCGGTGGCCAATACCTCCGGGGCCAGTCGGCGTAGGTGGGGCAGTCGCAGCCGGTGTAGGAGATCGTCAAGATCTTGGGGAAGCGGTGGTGCCGCCACTGGAATGGTCATTGGCCCAGAGCTCCCCAGGCGGCGGTACCCACCTGCAGGCTGTGGTCCTCAGATGCCCGGGCCACCTCTCCAGCTTGGGCAGTGGCCCGGTGCTTCACGATGGACTCCAGGTCGCCTTCGGCGAAGCGGCCACTGGTGGCCGCCTGCCGCAGGGCTTCATCCACCTGCGCTGTCCCCATGATCCTCGCCAGACTCACGGCCTGGGCCATCTTCATCCGCACCCGAGTGGCTCCAGCCTCCCCGGCCTCCACCAGCCAGGCGCTGGCACCAGGGCCAAGCTTCAGGAACTCGGCCTCGGCGCCGTTCCGGGCGCGAGGTGTGCGGTGCAGCGGACCACTCTCCCGAGCTGGGAAGTGAGCGTCGTCGAGACGTGGGTTGCCCGGGGTGGTACGCAGATGCCGAGCCACCTCAGTGGGACCCTGGGGGCCCACATGCACCAGGATCACGTCCTCGCCATGGGCCCGAACCCACACCGTCTGGCCGGCCAACTGGCTGGGAGCCGAGTACGACCCACCCTCGAAGGTCACCATCGCCGTGGTCTGGCCCACTGTCCGGGTGACCCCGAAGGCCATGGTGTAGGGCTGAGTCGGCAGTGGGTGCAGCCGGCGCCGCTCCTCCTCCAGCATCTCCACCGGGGCCCGGCGGGTTACCCGGTGAGGGCGCCCATTGACCTCCTCACAGAACCTGAGGCAGGCCGCCTCCAGGGCCGCAAACTCCTCGTAGTCCTCCAGGAGGTTGGCCTCCTTCGGCACCAGGTCGGCCTTGGCCACCCGGACCGTCGCCTCCGACCCTCCCTTCGTCTCCGGGTCATAAGGCACACACGTCTTCAGCGCCAGTCCATAGTGGCGGGCGGCCGCCACCAGGGCCGGATTGCGGATGGCGATGCCGGCCACATGCTCCACCGTCACCGTCTTTTCGTTGTCGGTCAGCGCGTAGGTCGGACAGCCGCCGAAGCGGCGCAGCGTGGTGTCCAGGCAGGCGATCACCGTCGGCAGCGTCCGGTCCAGGATCGGGAGCACCACCCGGAACCGGGACCAAGCCAGCCAGGCGCAGAACAAGATGGTGGGACGCCCCCAGATGTCAGGGCCGTCCCCGAAGTCATATTGGAACCACAGACCGGGCTCAACTACCCAGGGACGGTAGATCCGCCGGTACCCAGCTCCCCACGAAGACTTGGCCGCGGCCACCCCCCGTCGCACGGTGCGCTCGGATCCCTGGTACCCCATGGCGGTCAGCTTCTCGTGGGCCACATCCGCTCGCAGCTTGCCATGGCTCCCCTCCACCCACTCCTCGATCTTCTCCAGGTAGGGGTCGAGCAACTGCGTCCGGCGAACCTGCCGGGCACTCAGGCTCCCCGCTTCCCTGGCCGTCACGTAGTGGGCCACGGTGTTGGGGGAGCAGTTCGCCAGCTGGGCGGCTGTTCGGTACGACTGGGTCAGGTCGAACGCTTCGAGTATTTCCATGACTTCCTCTGCAAACTTCACGGGGTCCCTCCTGAGCGCTGGGTGACTCAACACGCTCAGCTAAACCCAGGAGGGACTTCTCTTGTCGGCGGTCTTGATCCCCCACCCAGTGGGGTGGTCAGGTTTCATGGCCGCCAGTGGTCAATTCCCGTGGCCGCCACCGGTCAGATTCATGGCCGTCTCCGGTCAGAATCTCATGGCCGCCGACAGAAGTGCCCCTCATCGGCCACGACGCCGCTGACGCCACTGCCAGAAGCCGCTGGTGAATTCGGTCCCGAGCTCTTCGGATGGGCAGCTGACTTCGACCTCTGGCCGACCCTCGGGTGGAGGCCCATCGGGATAGCGGAGTCGCAACCGACTGTATCGTCGGCTGCCATGTCCGACGTAATAGTCGAGCTAGGGCGAGGGGCTTGCGCCCATGGGCGCAAGCCCCATGCGAACCAGCACCGTCTCAGCAGAGGCAGCCCCCGATGCGATCGCGGC
>NCBD01000142.1 GCA_002255315.1 Actinobacteria bacterium 21-64-8
TACACGCCCGCCTGCGTGAACAGCGGCAGGAGGGTTTGGAAGCCGGAGATCAGGGCGGACAGAACAATGTCGCCCGTGGTGCCGAGCATCCCGGAGAAGACGCCGATCTCGTGGTTCAGGGACGGCATTTCGGTGTGGATGAGATCCAAAGCACGCTGGAAGCTGCCCAACATTGCGTTCGCTGATGTTGCCGACAGTTGGTCCAGATCACCTTTGAGGACGTGCAGACCGGACGAGAACATGTTCCCGGCAGCGGTACCGTTCGCGATCGCGTTCTTGATGCCCAGGACCGCGAGAACACCCGCAGCACCCATCCCCGCGAACGCACCCGTGACAGCTGCCACATACCCGGCCAGGGCTGCAACGACAGGAAGCAACGTCAGCACGGCGATACCAGCCACGGCAGCGAAACCAGCCGGCGCACCCGTAGCGGGAGCCGCAGTAGGTGCCGGTTTTCCGCCCGCTGCTTTCTCTTCTTCCTTGCGCAGCATTTCCTGTGCGAGGGTCAGATCGGCGACAGCCTGCTTCGCATCCTTCAACGCACGAGTGGATTCCGTTTGCGCATCGACCATCAGTGATGCGCTGCGGGTCTCTTCCGTCTGTGCCTTGTCGAGCACATACATGGCGTTGGAAAGTCGAACCTTCGCAGCGGAAACCCGATCCGATGCAGCCTCCACCGCAGCAAGTTTCGTGAGCGCTTCGTCAACGTTCGCCTTGACGGTGATCTCAGGTTTCCGGCCGGTGAGTTCTTCCACCTTCGCTTCCGCGCGGGTGATGTTCTCCTGCAGGTTCGTGATGTCCGCCTGAACATGCGCGACGATCGAGCCTTCTTCGGTGGGACCTACAGACATCAGAAGGTCCTCTCCGGTGGGGGTGGCTCAGGGGGCAGAAAGTGGGCACGCAGCAGCGATTGCGGGTGAGCGAGCAGCCCAGCGACTTTCGTCTCGAACCAACGCCACGACCGGCGAGGATTCACCCGGTGTAGTTCGTCCTCAAGATCAAGACGGTGAATCAACCCGAAATCGATCTCGAGCAGCCGCCACTGGGCGATGATCTCCGCCCACGCAAACGACGGCCCATCATCATCTACTCGCCGGTGGGGGACGTTTTCGTAGAGTTCGTAGATGCCGGTGATGGGGTCTTTTTCGCCGACCCCGTACCTGTCGAGCGCGCCGATGCCCGCCGTGCTGCCCGGTTCGGCATCAGGTACTTCTCGATCGCTTTTGGGTCGCCACCGGTAGCCCACATGATCTCAGCACTTGCGCGACCGGTCTGGAAGTTCGCGGTTGCGGTGACGAGCGCCCGCGACACTGCCGCAGCGGGCACACCATCAGCGACCATCTCGTCGTACGCAGCCCCGAGCATCATGTGCCGGAACACGTCGTTGTCGAGCGGTTCGGGGAGAGGTGCGTCCGGGTCCGTTTTGCGGGATTCCTCCGCCGCCGTCAACTCTTCGACGTACTTCGTGTATTTGAGACCGTCCGGCATGGACACTTCGGGGATCACATAATCCTTGCCCCGGATGGGGAGGATGAGCGGGTCAACGACTTTTTCGTAGTCTTC
The DNA here is from genome assembly GCA_002255315.1 of Actinobacteria bacterium 21-64-8. GTDB lineage: Bacteria > Actinomycetota > Acidimicrobiia > Acidimicrobiales > RAAP-2 > RAAP-2. The sequence goes on from NCBD01000142.1 coordinate 1,564, forward strand.
GAACCTCGACATGGGGATGCACCTTTCGAATGTTGCGTTTGGGGATTGGGGGATGAGCCTGGGCGTGTCCGCATCCCCATACGGACACGCCCAGGGGTTTTGCTACGCCCGCGTGTACGCGAAGGCGGCGGAGGCGCCGACAGCGTTCGTGACGATGATCGGAGCAGACCCCGCCGTGCCGGCAGGCATGACCGCAACGATCACGTTGTCCGACAGCACAACCCAGCTGGTCGCGTTGACGCCACCGAACTTGACACCGGTCGTCGCGACAGTGCCGAGGAACCCGCCACCGTAGATCGTCACCTGACCAGCAGCAGCCACACCAGACGGAGTAGCCGACGTGATCACCGGGACCACCGCAGCCGCGTACGGGTTCGCGATGCGAGTGAGAACACCGTCACCGGTGAACGTGACCGTGATCTCCGCCACATCCGTGGTCGTCGTCTTCGACTGGTTCCAGTCGATGATCGCCCGACCCGACCATGCGTCGGTGCCACCGTTGCGGTCGTACCAACGCGTGTACGCGCGTGCGGAGTCGGAGAACTGGAACCGGGTCGCTTCGAGGATCGCCTGACCAGGGTCGGACGGGATACCGGCGGTGGTGGGCATCTCGAACTTCGACACCACCATCCATGCGGTGAGGGTCTTCTCTGACTGGTCGAAGCCGTTCGTGTCGAAGTTCGGGACAGCCTGAAGTGTGGCTTTCTCGGTGGGTGCGAAGTCCGTGCGGCCACCGAGCGGAACCCAAGTGGTCCCATCCGTGGACACGTCCTGCTTGAACCGGCGTGCGAGAGCGAATGACATGCTGTGCCTCCTAAAGGCGTCAGGGCATAGAAGAAGCCCCTCGCCGGTGTGCGGTTCGGGGTCGGGCGCTGACGGGTGTCAGCAGCGGGGATGATCGGTTACCAGGACCCGCCAGCGGGCCGCAGAGCGGTCGGTGCGGCGGCGATGTCCAGGTAGAACTTGTCGGCCCTCTCGGACCGTGTGAGGGCGTCTTCACCCATCGGAACTGAAGAGGTGCGGAACATCTGCACAACCGTCACAGTGCCGAACACATCACCGGTGCGACCGTGGAGCAGGTCGAAGATGGGATCCATCAGCGCATCCACGTCGAGGGGATCGTTGCGGAGCCCACGGCCGGCGACTTGCAGCATGGACCGTCCGAGAGGATTGCTGACCTCATCCGTCAACGGGATGAGGTTCAACACCACAACCCGATCCGGGACACCAGTACCGTCAGCCATGATCTTCATCAGAATGCCCGTGTCCGTCAGCGCATATGAGCCGGTCGGGTTCCAGGTGGCGATACCCGCACCCGCGATCAGCTGTGCAATACCGGTGAGCACATCCGACGTGGCGGTCACTTGAACACCTCGTCACGGATGATGCGGATGATCGTCTTTCCCTCTTCTGCGACGGTCCGCTCGAGGAAGAACGACTCCCCGTTGTTGTGCCTCAGTGGGGCACCCACACGCCCATACCTGTAATAAACTCCGTTTTCCTGGTAAAGGGCATAGGGTCCGGGATAGTACAGCGCACCGACCAACCCGACGACAGTCACACCACCGGACCCGGCAAGGTTCCCCGTCTCCACCGGCACACGTGGTGTGACTTGTCCGCGTAGGTATTCGGTGCCTTTCGCGATCGCTGCGGGCAGTTTCGCTTCGAGGTCGTCTCGGATGGCCCCGAAGTCGATGTTGATGTCCCACCCCTTCGTCGCCATCAGGACTCCTTGGTGAGATGCGCGTGCGTTGCCGTCGTGGTCTCGGTGATGTCGGCCAACAGTTCGAGGGTCGCGTCGTGGGTTT
>NCBD01000143.1 GCA_002255315.1 Actinobacteria bacterium 21-64-8
AACGAGGGCATGTTCGATGCTGGGGTTCGTAATGCCACTCGATGTGAGCAAAAGTTTCACGGCATTCTCCCATCAGTGTGGTGACTCTTGCTCGACGCCGCCGACCAGGTCCGATAATTAAGGCTTGATAGCCGCCAGACTGAGTTTATGGACGTCGGCTCTCCAGCACCACAAGTCTGAGATCACGGCTCAAACTGATCACTGCCAGAGTTGGCAGAGTTGCAACTACACCGTTCGCTTGTGTCGTGAGTGTGATTACCTGATTTGGCCCCACCGTGCGCAGCCAAAATGGCCCCACGAAGTGACCTGCACCGGTGGCGTACGCGACTGACGTTGCGGGCTGGAAATCTGGGGCCATGGCAAAAAGGTCCAAATCAGTGATGTTCGAAGAAATGCGAAAAGCCCATTACGGTCCCGACGAAGTTTCGATTCGGGCCCTCGCCGAGAAATACGGTGTCCATCGACGAACGGTGCGTCAGGCACTACTCAGTGCCGTGCCGCCGGCGCGGACGGTCGTCGAGCGAACGGCGCCGGTGCTCGGGCCGTGGATCAACGTGATTGACGGATGGCTCGAGTCCGATCGCACTGCGCCTAAAAAGCAGCGCCACACCGCTCGGCGGGTTCATCAGCGCCTCGTCGAAGAACACGACGCCGAGATCTCTGAGTCCACGGTGCGTCGCTACGTCGCCCACTACAAGCGTCGTCACGCGCTCCCCGTGTCCGAGGTGAAGATCTCCCAGACCCACCCCCTGGGTGACGAGGCCGAAGTTGACTTCGGTCAGTTCTCCTTCATGTTGGACGGCACGATGGTTGAGGCGTGGATGTTCGTGATGCGCTTAAGCGCCAGCGGTCGCGCCTTTCACTTCGTGTCGTTCAATCAGGCCCAGGAAGTTTTCATCGAAGGCCACGTTCGGGCCTTCACCCACTTTGGTGGAGTCGTGCGCCGGGTGCGTTACGACAACCTCAAGACCGCCGTCGTTCGAGTCTTAAAGGGGCGCAGTCGCGTCGAGTCCGCGCGCTTCACGCAACTGCGCAGTCACTACCTCTTTGACGCCTTCTTCTGCCTGCCCGGGGTCGAAGGCGCCCACGAGAAGGGTGGGGTCGAGGGCGAGATTGGACGGTTCCGTCGTCGTCACTTCGTGCCCCTGCCCAACGTGTCGAGTTTGAGCGAACTCCAAGAGCTCGTGATCGAAGCGGACCGCCTCGACGACGCGCGCCACGTCGACGGTCGTCACCTCAGCGTGGGCGAACATTTCGCCCTCGAAGCGGTGCACCTGGCCCCGTTGCCTTTGGAGCCCTTCGAGAGTTCACTCGTGCTGATGGCGCGCGTCGACACCAAGTCACGGGTCTGCGTGCGCCAGAACTTCTACTCGGTGCCCGTCACGCTCATGGGGCGAAAGGTCGCCGTGCGCCTCGGGGCGAACCAGGTCGCCCTCTACGACGGCGCGAGGTGGTTGGCGACCCACGACCGCTCGCCCGGCAAGGGTCGCGAAGTGCTCGACCTCGACCACTACCTCGAGACCCTCTTCGATAAGCCCGGGGCGCTCGTCGGTGCGACCGCGCTCGCCAGCGCGCGACGAAGCGGGCGTTTCAGCGTCGAGCACGACGCGTTTTGGTCGACGGCGCGACGGGCCCTCGGGGACGCCGCGGGCACGCGCGCGCTGATTGCGGTGTTGTTGTTGGGTCGCACCATGCCCGCCGGTCTCGTGCGCGAGGGTCTACGCCGAGTGCTCGCCGTGGGCTCGGTTGACCCCGCGCTCGTGGCGATTGAAGCGCGCGCCAGTTTCGACGAGACCCTTCGCCCCGCGCTCGTCGCCGACACCTTCGCGCGCTTCGAGCGAGCACTGCCGCGCATTGACCACTACGACTCGTTACTGGTGGCCCCGTGAGCCGCGACGCCGCGCTCGCTTCCTTGGCGCTCTCGACGCGCTCACTGCGCCTGCCCACCGTGAAGCGCCTGAGCGAACCTCTGGCCGACGAGGCCGCTCGACGCCACCAAAGCCACCTCGACTATCTCGCGAGCGTCTTGGTCGCCGAGGTCGACGACCGTGACGAACGACGGCGTCTACGCCGCGTGAAGGCGGCCGGCTTTCCGCGCACGAAACTCCTCAGTGAGTTCGATCTCGACGTGGCCAGTGGCGTCGCTCCCGCGACGTTGGCGAACCTCGCGAGTGGTGGGTATCTCGAGCGCGCCGAGCCCGTCGTCGTGCTCGGCGACTCGGGCACCGGCAAGAGCCACCTGCTCATCGGGCTCGGAATGGCCGCGTGCGAACAGGGACGCAGCGTGCGTTACGTTACGGTCGCCCAACTGGTCAATGAACTGGCCGAAGCCGCCGACGAAAAGCGACTCACCAAACTCATTACCCGTTACGGGCGCGTCGATCTCTTACTCCTCGACGAACTCGGTTACGTCAAGCTCGACACCCGCGGCGCGGAGTTGTTGTTTCAGATCCTGACCGAGCGTGAGGAGAAGTCGTCCATCGCGACGGCGTCGAACCTGCCTTTTTCCGAATGGGGCAAGGTCATCACCGACGCCCGCCTGGTGGCGGCGATCATTGATCGACTGACCTTTAACGCCCACATCATCGAGACCGGCACCGAGAGTTATCGACTGAAGTCCACCCGAGCTAAGAGAACCTCCAAGAACTAGCGCACCTGCTGGAGACGAGCGTTGATCTCGGCGAGATCCAAACGTGCAAAGTCGTAGTTCCCACCGCTCCACTCGACGTAGTTGTCGTGCTCGTCGTCGTTCTCATCAGCGAGTGCGTCGAGGAACTGACGAAAGCCGCCGGTGCCGCCCACGTCCTCGGGGGGCGCGGCGAACTGGCCGTCGACGCACACCGCGTGCTTGAGCGCGAAGTGCACGGGCCAGGTCTTTTCCAACTCAATCGTGAGATTCCAGTTATCGCCGAAGTCATAGCAGTACTCAATCGACTTACCAACCTCGAGGTGCTTCACCAACTTCACGCCGCGCTCGTTGCGCCACTCGAAATCGTCGAGATCGTCCATCTCGGGTTGACCGAACTCCACGCCGTCAATGGTGAACAGGTGCAGGTGGTATTCCCACCAGAGCATCAACTGCTGGATAACCCGGTGCAACTTGGGCAGGGCGATCGAATCGGGCACGAGTACTCGGCGCCAGACGATCGGCTCAAAGTCAAGAAGGGTGACCTTCAACTGCAGAACATTGGCAATAAACGGCCCGAACGGATCCCAGTCCTCCATGGCTCCAGACTACGAAACACGTGCCGTTAGGGGTGGGGCCAAATTAAATGCGCACGGTGGGGCCAAATTGACTTGACATTCCCATCATGAAGAAGGGCCACCGGAGTATTTCTTGATGTGTCCATTGCAAGGCACGAAAGGAATA
>NCBD01000144.1 GCA_002255315.1 Actinobacteria bacterium 21-64-8
CGCACGCACGTGCTCGCGCGTTTCGCGCCTCGTGAGGGGAGCGACCTCGCGATTACGTACACCCCTCTCCAGGGCGTGGGTGGTGCGACGATGCGCGCACTCTTTACACGCGCGGGCTACCGCGCGTTGAGCGTCGTGGAGCGACAGTTCGAGCCGGATCCGAATTTTTCGACGCTGGCCTTTCCCAATCCCGAAGAACCCGGCGCACTCGATTTGGCCTGCGAACGTGGCGACGAGGTGGGCAGCGAACTGGTGCTCGCGAACGATCCCGACGCCGACCGTCTTGGGGTCGCGGTGCGTGAGGGGCGACACTGGCGCGTCCTTCGAGGTGACGAGGTGGGCTGGCTACTCGCCTCGGCGCTGCTCGACGACCACGTCGTGGGTGATGAAGTGCTCGCGACGAGCATCGTCTCGTCGACGTTGCTCGAGAAGTTGGCGCGCGATCGGGGCGTGCGCTTCGTCGAGACGCTGACTGGATTTAAGTGGATTGCCCGCGCCGCGCGCGGCGCTCGTTTGACGTTCGGGTACGAAGAGGCACTGGGCTACGCCGTCGATGACCTCGTCGCTGATAAGGACGGTCTTTCGAGCGCACTCGCGCTGGCGCGTCTCGCCCACGATCTACGCGCGCGCGGCCAGAGCTTGCTGGATCGCCTCGACGAACTCGAGACGCGTTACGGCGTCCACGCCACCGCGCAGGTGTCGCTTCGCCTCGATGGACCGGCCGCGTCAACGGCGTTGGTCGCGAAGCTGCGTGCGAACCCACCGCATCAACTCGGCGGTCTCGCCGTGCGAGAAGTGGTGGACCTCGCGAGTGGATGGCGTGGACTTTCGCCCACGGATGGACTTCTTTTTTACCTCGCCGATCAGGGAAGAGTAATTGTCCGACCCTCGGGCACCGAAGCAAAGGTCAAGTTCTACCTCGAGCTCGTCGCGGCGCCGAGCGCCGAGCTCGCGCGCAGCCGTGTCGTGACGTGGGAGCGCCTCGGCGAAGTCGTGGTTGACGTGCGCGCGCTAGTGGTGTGAAGCGCGCAAGGCGGCAAAGCCCGGTTTAATGACGTTATTAATCATCGCGAGGCGCTCATTGAAAGGGTAGAACGCACTCTTCATCGCGTTGAGCGTCATCCATTCCACGTCGTCGAAGTTCCAGCCAAAGGCTGCCGCGCAGGTGGCGAACTCCGACGACAGCGTCACGCCGCTCATTAACCGATTGTCAGTGTTGAGGGTCACGCGAAAGCGCAACTGACGCAAGAGCTCAATGGGATGTTCGGCGATGGAGCGCGCGGCGCCCGTGTGCACGTTCGACGTCGGACACACTTCGAGCGGGATGCGCCGATCTCGAATGAAATGGGCGAGGGGTCCCAGGTGGTAGTCCCCGTCGAGGTAGGTAATGTCATCGACGATGCGCACCCCGTGGCCGAGGCGCTCGGCGTTGCAGAACTGCACGGCCTCCCAGATCGACGGGAGGCCGAAGGCCTCGCCGGCGTGAATAGTCATGTGAAAATCTTCGCGCTGGATGAGTCGAAAAGCGCGCAAGTGCTGGGTGGGTGGAAAACCGTCTTCGGGTCCAGCGATATCAAAGCCGCACACGCCACGGTCGCGAAACTCTACGGCGAGGGCCGCGATGGTCTCACTGAGTGTGGCGTGGCGCATCGCCGACAAAATCGTGCGCACCACGATGGGGTGACCCTCCAAACGAGCTACGTCAGTGCCCCGGGCGAAACCTTCGAGTACCGCGTGCACGACCTCGCTCAGAGTGAGCCCGCCCAGGAGATGTTGTTCGGGCGCGAAGCGCACTTCGGCGTAGACGACGCCGTCGCGCGCGAGGTCTAGCGCACTCTCACTCGCCACGCGCGCGAGGTTCTCGCGCGTCTGCATGACGGCCGTGGTGTGGGCGAATCCCTCGAGGTAGCGAACGAGATCGCTGCCGGGCGTGTCGGCGAGGAACCACGCCGCGAGTTCGTCGGGATCGCTGGTGGGTAGAGCCCGGTAGCCGACCTCGCGCGCCAGCTCGATCACCGTCGCGGGCCGAAGGCCGCCGTCGAGGTGCTCGTGCAAGAGGACTTTGGGGGCTCGAACGAGGAGGTCTTGCGAAAGCGTCGTTGCCATCATCGGTCCAGGCTAGCGAGACCTACTCCGAGGCGTCGATTCGTCGCACCAGCAGTTGGGTGGGTTCGACGGGCTCGTCACCAATGGTGACCGCACCGCGAATCTCCTCGCGACCAGCGCTTAGGTGTTCGTGGTCGTCGGCGTGTAACTCCAATAAGGGCTGACCGACCTCGACGACGTCCCCGCGACGAACGAGCACGACGACCCCGGCTCCGGCGCTGACGGGGTCCTCTTTGCGTGTTCGTCCCGCACCTTCTCGCCACGCGGCGACGCCGACTTTGAGCGCGTCAACCGACTGGACGACGCCCGTGCGCTCGGCGACCACGGTCTCACGTAGTGGGGCTACGGCGAGTTCGGCGTCGGGATCGCCGCCCTGGGCGGTGATCATCGCTCGGTAGCACGCGTAGGCCGAACCATCATCGAGGCGCGCGGCGGGATCGTCGTCGATGCCCGTCAATTCGAGCATGATCGATGCCAAGGCGAGTGTGAGTTCGCGCACGTCGCTCGGGCCGCCCCCGCGCAATACGTCGACGGATTCGCGCACTTCGAGGGCGTTGCCGACGCATCGACCCAGCGGATCGTCCATGGCCGTGAGTTGCGCTACGGTGCGCACTCCGTGCGCGGTACCGAGGGCAACCAAGGTGTGGGCGAGTTCGAGGGCGCGCTCGTCCTTGATGAACGCACCGCGACCCACCTTCACGTCGAGGACGAGCGCGTCCGTGCCCTCGGCGATTTTCTTCGACATGATCGACGAGGAGATTAAGGGAATCGACTCGACGGTGGCGGTGACGTCACGCAGCGCGTAGAGCCGCCGGTCAATCGGGGCCAGACCTGCGCCCGCGGCGCAGATGACCGCGCCGACGGTTTCGAGCTGGGTGCGGATCTCCTCGTTCGTCAATGACGCCCGCCAACCGGGAATCGACTCGAGTTTGTCCAGGGTGCCGCCGGTGTGACCGAGTCCGCGGCCAGAGAGTTGGGGCACCGCGGCGCCACAGGCGGCCACCAACGGTGCCAAGATGAGCGAAATCTTGTCGCCGACGCCGCCGGTGGAGTGCTTGTCTACGCTCGGGCGCGAGAGTTTCGACAGATCAAGTCGTTCGCCCGATTCAATCATGACCTCGGTCCAGGTCAGCAGTTCTGAGCGCTCGAGTCCGCGAAAAAATATCGCCATCAGCATCGCCGACATCTGCTCGTCGGCGACCGCACCCTTTTGATATGACTCAAGAAACCATCGCACCGCTTCGTCGCTCAGTTGACCG
>NCBD01000145.1 GCA_002255315.1 Actinobacteria bacterium 21-64-8
AGGGCCATGATGCTCGACGGCGTGGCGCTGATACTCGCGCCACGCCTGCCCGTCGACGAGGCGGGTGGGCGAATCGCGACGACCCACGCTCTGGTTCGCGTGGGACGCGAAGAAGAACGTTTCACCTACGCCCCGATTTTGATTAAGAATCATGAAGCCGTGGAGCACTCCGCGACACGCTCGACCCTCAGCGGCACGCTCGAAGCGCCGTGGCCGGCCGACGCCACCCTCGAAGCGGGCGTCACGCCGCGTTCCACGCCACCCATGACGCGCTCGGGCGTCGCACTGGCGCACGCCACGAGAGTTTTGCAGGCGCTGGGCCACGGCGACGAGAAGGGGCGCGCAGGCTTGATTGACCGTCAGCGCCAACTGTGGTGGTTCGCGTTGAACGGTCCCCAGCTACCTCGCTTTAATTTGTCGACCTACGACGTACTGTATGCGACACGCGTCGAGACGCTACGCGCGCACGACGCGTGGTTGCACGACGGTGGGGATTTTCCGACGTCGCCGTATTGGCACCGCGAGTGCCTCGAGTGCCCCTACGCCTCGCACTGCGAGCGCGAACTTGATCTCCTCGACGACGTGTCGCTGGTTCGATTTACGAACCAAGAACAACAGTCCATATTGCGCGAACACGGCGTCTCAACCCGCCGCGAACTCGCCCAGCTCAACCCCACGCTCGTGCGAACGTCGCGGACGCGCCCTCCCGTTGACACACCCTCGGTGACCACCATTGAAGCGGCGCTGGCAAAATCGTTCGACAAGCTCGATGAGTTGATCTACCGCGCCCGCGCGCATCGCTGGAACCAACCCCTGCGCATCGTTGACGCCGAGCGAATGGGGTGCGCGCGCGCCGACGTCGAAGTTGACGTTGACATGGAGAGTTACGACAACGCGACGTACTTGTGGGGCGCGACGGTGCACGTACGTCAGGCCGTTGACGGCATCACGGCCGGCTACTTCGCCTTCGCGGAATGGGGTGAGCTCAACAGGGATAGTGAAGCCGCCAACTTTGCGCGTTTTTGGCGATGGTTGAGCGAACTCCAAGTCCGCTGCGATCAAACCGGACAGACCTTCGCCGCGTACTGCTTCTGGGCACAGGCAGAAGACGGCGCGATGAACCGTGCGGTCCACCACCCACTGAACGATGGCCCCACGATGGCCGATCTCGAGTTCTTTCGACACGCCACGCCGTCGCGATGGATCGATCTGCACGACGTCGCCAAACGCCAAGTGCAGACCGAGGGCCCCCTGGGGCTCAAGGTCTTAGCGCGCGCCGCGGGGTTCACGTGGCGTGACGAGAACCCCAGCGGAGAAGCCTCCATGCTCTGGTACGAGATCGCGAGGAGCGACCGCGACGACGCCAATCATTTTCGCCAGCGACTCCTCGATTACAACGAAGACGACTGCCGCGCGACGAGAGCGCTACGCGATTGGCTCAACGGGCCCGCACGCGAACTCCCTCATCGCGACGATCTTGGTTGGCCCGCGTGAGTTCGACGAGCCCCCTCGACAAGGGCGTCCTACTCGCCAGTGGCGTGGGAGCACTCGCAAGTTTCGTGAACTTGGCGTTATCGATCATCGGGGCGGTCGCGCTCAGTGACCTCGCCCGGGGCGATCTGGCTCGCGGGGGTTGGTTGCTGGTGAGCGTGCTCGTGGCGCGGTGGCTCGTTGCCGTGGCACTCAACGAGTGGTCGGCCCGGCGAGGCGCGACGACGCGGGCTCAACTTCACCATCAACTGCCCTCCTTACTCAGCCGGCCGCGCCCCACGAACGATGCGCAAAGTGACCTCGCCTGGGCGATTGAACAAAGTGCGCTCGCCGACGACCTGACGCGTCTTCGAGCGAGCGCGGGCGCGTCGATCGTTGCCATCATCGTCATCTTCTTCAGCGCCGGCTGGCTCGCCAGTGTGATTACGGTGGGGCTACTTGGACTCGCCGTGCCGTTGTACCGACGTGCCGGTCGACGAAGTGAGGCGCTGGCCACCGAGTACCAACGCCGACGCGTCCAACTCGAAGAACGTCAGCTCGAGATATTGCGCCACGCTCCCGAACTTCGCGGACTGGGCGCGGTTGACTACGGAGCGCGCGAAATCGCCGCCTACTCCGATCGCGAGCACGACGCCGCACTTCGGGCCATTCGCGTCGCGCTCGAATCGTCGCTCGTGACCGAGTTTCTGAGCGGCGTGAGCATTGGACTAGTGGCCATGGTGGTGGGCTTTGGACTACTCGAAGGGCGACTTTCCTTGACGCGCGCCTTGATTGCGGTCTTCGCAACCAGCGATCTCTTTGGGGCCATCCGGCGTTACGGCGTCGAGTTCCATCGACGTGATGACGCCGCACGCGCCGAGGTCGTGTTGAGAAGTGGGGCGCTGCCAGAGATCGATCGCGCCGACCTCTTCGAACTTCGCGAAGTCGTCACCGCGGCTTCGACTCGACCCGTCAATCTTCGCGTCGAACGTGGTGCGCGCGTCGTCGTTACGGGACCTTCGGGTGCGGGCAAGACCACCCTGCTCGAAACGATGCTCGGGTGGCGAGCGGTCGTGTCCGGCGAGGTCTTGCGTCCCGCGTCCCGCGTCGGCGTGATTCAACCCACGATGACACTGTTGTCGGGCACGTTGCGAGAGAATCTGTTACTCGGTGCATCGGTATCAGATCGCACGTTGCGTGAGCGCCTGGACGAACTTGGCCTGCGTGGCGAGCGGTTCGACGATCTATCGAGTGAGCTGCTGGCCGATGGGCGCGGATTGAGCGACGGTGAGCGCGTGCGCGTGCTGCTCGCCCGTGCCTTCGTCGCCGAGGTCGCCACCCTCTTCATCGACGACGTCGCCGGACTCTTTGACGAAGCGACGCGGGGTCTGGTTCGCGCGGCACTCACGGTACGACCCGAACTCGCCATCGTCGAAGCGAGCGTTGATCGCCCCTTGATCGTGAGCCCCAGCGCCCGCGTGGAGTTGACACCGTGAACTCCTCGTCGACGCTGCTTCGCTGGCTGCGGCGAGCTCGACCCGCGAAACACGCGCTGGCGACGGCGCTGGCGAACGGCGCGGTGGCGACACTCGCCAACGTCGGACTCCTCGTCGGAGCCGTCGGACTGTTGGTCGACAGCGCGACTCGACCAGGTCTGCGCGCGGTCGCCGTCGCACTCGTCGCCATCGAAATCGTGGCCTTTCTAAGATCACCCCTTCGTTTCTTTGAGCGAATGAGCGCACACCGTTTGGGGTACGACGCCGTGACGACGTGGCGACAGTGGTTGGTCACGCGCGTCGGGGCTCTCGACTACGGACGCTGGCGCCAGTACGCACTCGGCGACGTGCTCGAGCGCTCCTTGCGCGACACCGACGAGTTGCAGATGCTCTGGCAAGGCATCGCACTAGGCGTGCTCTCGCTCGTCACGCGCAGCGCGCTTCGACGCGATCGGGCACTTCGGCGAGCTCGCGCACAGTTCCGCGCCGAACTGGTCGAACTCGGATCGGCTGCACCAGCCCTGGCGTTGCTTGGACGACTCGACGCGGCCACGCAACGTCTCGCTCCACTTCGAGCACGGCTCGCCGCCAGCGAACGTCGGGTACACACGTTGCAACGCGTCAGCGCACTGGTCGTCACGTTCGTCGCCGCGGCGAGCGTCAGCGCGCTCGTCGATCGCCCGCGCGCGGCGCTGCTGTGGAGTGTCGTCGTGGGTGCGTACTGTCTTGCGAACCTCGAAGCCTTCGTCGCCCTTCGAGCCGCCTGTCACGCGCTGGTGGCGGTGAGTGGCGGTGCGGAACGCCTCGACGCCTTCGACGTCGTGATCAAAGAAACCCCCGGCGCGTGGCCCGCGGACACGGAACTACGCGTCCACCATGTCACCTTGGGCGAAGACGGTCGTGAACTCGTCCACGATCTGTCGTGGTCGCTGCCCGCGGGGGGCCACCTCGGCGTTACGGGTCCTTCGGGCGTTGGAAAATCCACCCTGCTGCGCGCACTCGCCGGACTCGACGACGTCGCGTCGGGTTCAGTGACCTACGGTGCAGTGCCCGTACGATCACTCAACGAACGAGCGCTACGTCAACACGTGGCTTACGTACCCAGTGAACCTGGGTTCGCCCGCGGCTACGCCCTCGACGTGGCGACGTTAGGTCGCGGCGACGTCGCACTCGCTTCACGCCTGCTCCACGAGTTGGGCGTCGCGCACACGAGCGATACGTACTTTGAAGAACTCTCGCGTGGCGAACTCGCCCGCGTCGCACTGGTACGCGCGCTCGTCGCCCATCCTGACGTCGTGTTGTTGGATGAGCCCAGCGCAGGACTCGGCGCCGAAGAAACGCGCCGGCTCCTCGAGGTACTGGCGAGTCGCGACGTCACCGTGGTCGTGGCCAGCCACGATCCAGAGGTACTCGCGTGGTGTGACGAAGTCCTCACGCTGAGCGCGGACGAACTTAGCCGTTGATCGTTTGCATCCCCGCCGCGTGGTAGCGATCGCCCGCGACTGCTTCGCGCGGCACCGCGCGTTCGAGTGCGGCGAGTTCGTCCTCACTGAGTACCAGCGTGCTGGCCGCGACGTTCTCCCGCAACCACTTCCGACGCTTGGTACCGGGAATCGGAACGACGTCCTGGCCGCGTGCGAGTACCCAGGCGAGGGCGAGCTGGGCGACGCTGGCGCCCTTTTGCGCGGCGAGTAGCTCCAAGTTCTTGACGAGCTCCAAGTTGTGCTCGAGGGCCTCGCCGCTGAAACGAGGGTGGTTCTTTCGGTAGTCACCTTCGCCGGTTCCCTCGCGGTTCGCCGACTCGCCCGTCAAGCAGGTTTGCAGCACACCATCTTCGGGGTCGCGCGTCCAGAGCGAATACTCACTTTGTAACGCCGCGACGGGGTGCACCGCGTGCGCGCGTTCGAGCGTGGCCGCGGAGGCCTCCGAGATACCGAGGTAGCGAACCTTGCCGGACTCGACGAGACCCTTCATCGCGCCCCAGGTCTCTTCCACGGGCACTGATCGGTCAACACGGTGCTGGTAGTAGAGATCAATGTAGTCAACGTCTAAGCGCCGCAGCGAGGCCTCACAGGCCGCGACCACGTACTCGGGTGAGCCGTTAACGCCGAGGTAGGAACCATCTTCACCTCGCTGATTACCAAACTTTGTCGCCAGCACGACTTGGTCGCGACGATCGTGAATGGCCCGGCCGACGAGACTCTCATTCACGAAGGGTCCGTACATGTCGGCCGTGTCGAGAAAGTTCACGCCCAGTTCGAGCGCCTCATGAATGGTGGCGATCGACTCACTCTCGTCGCCCACGCCGTAGAACTCGCTCATGCCCATGCAGCCAAGTCCCTGTTCGGAAACCTCTAAACCC
>NCBD01000014.1 GCA_002255315.1 Actinobacteria bacterium 21-64-8
CGCGATGTAGCCCTTGTCAAAGCGCATACCTTCGACGAGGTCCATGTCCATGCCAAAGGACTGGCTCTCTTCGACGGTGATGACGCCGTCCTTGCCGACTTTGTCAATCGCGTCGGCGATCATTTGACCAATCTCGGGATCGGCCGCAGAGATCGACGCCACTTGGGCAATCTGTTCTTTGGTGTCGGCGGGCTTGGCGAGGTCGTGCAGGGAGGCGACGGCGGCCTCGACGGCGGCCTCAATACCCTTCTTCAACGACATCGGATTCGCGCCGGCGGCGACGTTCTTGAGACCCTCACGCACCATCGCCCAGGCGAGCACCGTCGCGGTCGTCGTGCCGTCACCGGCGACGTCGTCGGTCTTCTTCGCCACTTCTTTGACCAATTCGGCGCCAATGCGCTCAAAAGGGTCTTCGAGGTCGATGTCGCGAGCAATGGACACGCCGTCGTTGGTGATGGTAGGCGCGCCCCACTTCTTGTCCAAGACCACGTTGCGCCCCTTGGGACCAAGGGTGACGCGCACGGCGTCGGCCAATTTGTTCATGCCGCGCTCCAAGGAGCGACGGGCCTCTTCATCAAATGCGATCAGTTTCGCCACTGTGAATCCTCCTAGTGCGAGTGCACCGTTTTGGTGCTCTGCAATATTAGCAGTCTCAGCGCGAGAGTGCTAATGAGGTTCTCAGCCGCCCGCGACGGCGGGCACCAGCGACACGGTCTGACCGGCCTCGAGCGTGGTGTCGAGCCCGTCGAGAAAACGGACGTCTTCGTCGGCGACGAAGACGTTCACGAAACGTCGTAACGCGCCGCGGTCGTCGAGCACGCGCTGGGCGATACCGGGAAAGTCGACGTCAACCGCCATGATGGCCTCGCGAACGGTGGCGGCTTCCACGGGTACCTCGCCCGCGCCACCGACCAGGGTTCGTAACTGACTCGGAAGGCGAACCGTGACGCTCACGACGCCGCCACCAATTGGTGCACGCGCAGCGCGTCCTCCGCGGAGGCGAGGGAAGGTGAAATGGTCGCCGTCACCGTCGCGGTGTCGGCGATGACGTCGAGGGTCTTAAGACCATGACCCGAAATGATGGCCACGATGGACTCGTCGGGGTTGATAGAGCCGCGGCGAATCATCTGGCGCAGCGACGCGATGGTGACGCCGCCCGCGGTTTCCGCAAAGACACCTTCGGTCGTGGCGAGCAGTGAAATGCACTCAAGGATCTCGTTGTCGCTGACCGAACCAATGTCACCGCCCCCCGCGCGCACTTCGTCGAGCACGTAGGGGCCATCGGCGGGATTGCCAATGGCGAGCGAGCGCGCGATGGTGTTGGGACGCTGGGGGGTCACGACGTCGGCACCATCAGCGAAGGCGGTCGCGATGGGCGAACAGCCCGTCGCCTGTGCACCAAAGAGCACGGGTGCGTCACCTTCAATCAGTCCGAGTTCGAAGAGCTGGTGAAAACCCTTCGCGATCTTCGTGAACTGGCTGCCCGAAGCGATCGGTACGACGACTTGACGCGGTGGTCGCCAACCCAGCTGCTCGGCGATCTCAAAGGCGAGAGTCTTCGAGCCTTCGGCGTAGTACGGACGCAGGTTCACGTTGGCGAACGCCCAGTCGGGGTGTTCCGCGACGAGCTCGACGCACAGGCGATTGACGTCGTCGTAGTTACCCTCAACACCGAGCACGGTACCGCCAAAGATGGCGGTCATGGCGATTTTGGAGCGCTCAAGATCAGACGGAATAATCGTGACGCTGGGCCAGCCAATAAAGGCCGCGTGCGCGGCGACCGAGGTCGCGAGGTTGCCCGTCGAAGCACAGGCGGCGGTTGTAAAGCCGAGTCGCCGAGCGCTCGACAGCGCGCACGACACCACGCGGTCCTTGAACGAGCCGGTCGGATTGCGCGTGTCGTCTTTCAACCAGAGTTCGCGCACCCCGAGCACCTCGCCGAGTCGAGTCGCGCGACGAAGTGGCGTCCAGCCCGCTCCCATGTCGACCGGTGCGTCGCCCGGATCGGGCAAGAGGGCGCCGTAGCGCCACATCGACAGCGGCCCCGCCTCAATCGAGGCGCGGGTGACCACACCCTTTGCGGCTTCGAGGTCGTAGCGCACCTCGAGAGGTCCGAAGCAAAAATCACAGGAGTAGCGGGCCTCCGAAGGGTAGGTCTCGCCACATTCTCGGCAAATAAGTCCAATTGCGAAGCTCATAGTTTCCTTTTCATCGTTCGGCCTTTGGCACCTGGTGTGACGGAGACTCCGTAACTCACACTGGTTGTCGCGACGTCAAAGGGGCCGTCCCTCAGTCGCTCTTGATGACCCCTCTAGTTTCGCGCAATTCGTCGCGCGTGTCAAGTGCGTCGACGGATGTCTAGCCTCGTGGTGATGGCGGGCACCTCGGCAACGGCGACCTTCTCGTTCGGCGACTTTCGACTCGAGGACGTGCGCTCTCGAAAAGGCACCACTTCGGTCGCGGTCGTCATCCCGGCGAAGAACGAAGCTAACACTCTCGCTTCGGTCCTCGAGGCAACGCTCGTCCACGACGAGCTGATCGACGAGCTCATCGTCGTCGACGACCACTCCGAGGACAACACCGTAAGCGAAGCACTCACCCACGGCGCCAAGGTCGTCGAGCACCTCGGCCCTACGGGCAAGGGGGCCGCGATGGCTGCGGGCGTGGCGGCGAGCTCGAGTGAACTCATCGTCTTTCTCGACGCGGACGTCATAAACACCTCATCGGAGTACGTCGCTCGCCTCCTGCAACCATTGCTCGAACGCCCCGAGATTCAGCTGGTGAAGGGCTTTTACGATCGCCCACTCTTTGATCTGCCCACCGGGGGCGGACGCGTGAATGACCTCACGGCGAGACCGATCTTGTCGCTGCTCTTTCCCGGCCTCGACGAGGTGCGCCAGCCCCTCGCCGGTGAGACGGCCCTTCGCCGTTCGGTCTTTGACCACGTGGCGCTCGATACGGGTTACGGCGTCGAAATTGCGCTGCTCATTGACGTCGCGCGGGCGTACGGCTTCGCCGCCATCGGCCAAGTGGACCTTGGTGTTCGTCGCCACCGAAATCGCAGCCTCGACGAGCTTCGTCCCATGGCCACCGAAATCTTGCGCGTTGCTCTGTCGCGCGCGAGCTCGTGACTACTTCTTCGAGGCGTCTGGTCCGAGGATAATTATCACGTCGTCGTTGTGCGCGCCGGCGACTGGATTCAAGCCACCGAGCGCGGCGACGGCCGAGGGACTGACCTGAATAGATGAAGCGAGCATTCTCGCGGCCTGTTTGAAACCCGGGTTGTAAAAGATCTCGGTCGCCGCCGGGCGCGCACCGAGCGCGTTCGCGGCGGGCAGCACGTCCCAACCCTGCGTGAGGAGCTGGTGGGTGTACGTGCCCGCGAGCCCCGTCACCAGCGTGCCGTTGGCGACCTGCACCCGAACCCGCGACTTCACAACGGCGGCCGACGACGTGGGCACGGTCGTCGACGAGGCGCCCGGTGAGGTGAGTGAGGTCGGCACCGTGCTCGAGGTCGCCGAAGCGGGAGCGTGCGCGCGCAGCATGACGTAGGCACCAGCGACCAACAACACCACTAAGACCAACATGACCGGTACCGAGGGTTGAAAGTGCGCGGGGTTCGCGCGTCGTTCGTGGGCGGGAGTAGAGGGATCGCTCATCGCGTCAAGACTAGAACGCGCCGACACGAGCGGTGGTGGTGACTTTCTCTGCGCGCGTAGGCAAACAGCGCTCGGGTTTGCTGGTTCACTAACCTGGGGTGCTTCAAGCCGGTGTGGCGCAGGGGTAGCGCAGGCGATTTGTAATCGTCAGGTCGAGGGTTCGAATCCCTCCACCGGCTCGCGCAATCTCTCAGGTTCGGGGACACTTACAACCCCTGACGTAACGTGATTCAACTCGTCGCATGGATTGGTAGGTCCGACAAGGGACAAGGGTGGCTCCACCGAGGTGTTTGTACCTCGGTGAGCACACGCACTCGGTTGTCAATGACGTGCAAGATCACTCGCCGGCCGCTCTGTCGATAGCCGACGTTGATCCGCAACCCCTTCGAGAGGTACCGAAGGGAGACACGTACCTGTGTCAACCACGTCGTGGTGGGCCCTGGAACGCGGCTTGTGCGTAGCTTCCCCGCTTACCCTGAATCGCTTCACCATCGTCGCCACGAAACTCCTCGAGGCGTCAAAACTGCGTGCGACCTCGCGAACACTTCGCCCTTCGAATGAACAGCTTCGACCACCTTGCGTCGCGCCACCATGCCCTCCCGTCGAAGAAAGTGTTCCCGATGTCCGTCAGTTTTTCACCTCGAAGTGAGGCAAATCAGACACCTCCCGCCACTTTGATTGTCGTATCCATGACCAGTGACCCGTGGGTCCCGTACTACTCGTTCAGTGAGTCTTGCTCTGATCCTGAAGTGCTTCCGTTACTTACGTCGCGCCGTGAACGACGGTGTCGTTGAACTGATTTTCTCGCTGTTCGCCGTTCTTACTCCGATTGCCTCACTGCCAACGTTGAGACGATACGGCGATCTGGAGTAGGTGTCCGAGCAAGACAGTAGACAAATCAACGGGGCCAAGAGGAACTTGGCGTCCTACGACATGGAAGCAAGAGAGAATTGCTAGGAATAGAGTCTCGCACCGTGACCCTTTGTGGGTCTCAGACCTACCGGACTAAGGGGTTCTCTCAATATGAGACGCGAAGTAGCAGTTCACGAAAACAAGCGAGATGTTACAAGCAAAGTCTTGCAAACACGATTCTGGAACGTCCTCATCATCGCCGTTGGCTTGATTGGATCCTATGCAACGGTTCGAAGTTGGATCATTGGAGGAAATTCCAAGGTACTTGGATGGTATGCAGCGGCGCTTCTGTCTTTCGTATTGATCTTCCAGCAATTGACTTTGTACTTTCGGCGCAGGCTCGATTCGGAGGGAAGAGCGCTAAGGGCTCAAATATCCAATTATCTGTTCCTTATCCCGTCGGATCAGAGCCGAACTTTCTACTTGAATTGGGTCTTCCTTCTTCAGCAACAAAGCCGACAGGCCGGTCGCGGCGTCGTTTTCATTACACCCGAGTTCTCCCAACTCTCCCTTGGTCCCGAAACCACCCAACGACGTAGATCACAGGCTCTTTCCGTGCTGGAGGAAATGGATCTCTTCGGGTTGAGCCACTTTGATGGCATCTTCGCCATATTCGCGAATCCTGACGAACCGTCATCACTTCGAGAGATCGATCGATACCACAAGCTATTTGATTCAAAACTGGTGCTGCTGGACATGGATCTCAACTACTCAAAGATTGAGGAGCGCGGCTTCCCGCTGATTGATTTTGTTGGATCGAGCGAAGATGAGGGAGGTCGATTAGCGGCCCAATTGGCCTTCGACTACCTCTTCAATTTTCGGAATCTCTCTCGGGCACGGGTGCTTTTACTTGAGAGTTATGCAGACATTCGCAACCGGGATTTGTGGGACACGAGGCGAATCTCGTCATTTGTCTCCAGGCTCACGGATCCTAATAGCCCATTGAAGTGTGACGTCGATATCGTTTCGCTCGGTGACTGCCGATACAGTCGAGAACGGACTCGCGAAATTTTGACGATGGGCGGTGACGCGGGTGTTGAGCCGAGTGAGGTAAGCCAGTTCCTCCTGGGATTCGATCTTATCTTTGCTTCAAACGACGACACCGCTTTAGGTGCCTGCGATGTCTTGAATGAGTTTCTGCAAAGCGAGGAATTCTCAATCGGTGAATCTGCCCATGGATTGATTCGGCATACGGGTCCCAGGGTGATCGGCTACAACGGCTCGCACGCCTTCTTCCGCGAGGTAGCTCTAAACGGCAGCGAGTGGCTGATTGGCACAATTGACGTTCGACAAGATGAGCAAGCTCAAGTCGCTCTGCACCACATGGAAAAGTTGCGTTCAATGACGAAGTCGGAGAAGATCTGGTCTGGAAGGTCAGACTCACGATTATTGAATCAGTCGTCGTCAATATTTAGACGTGCTCGCTTTTCAAGACCAATCGCGACGGAACCCCCCAAAAGTTTTCAGGAAATCCCTGGCGACGCCAGTCAGACGCGTAGCGGCATTCGCCGACCTGGTTACGTAATGCCGATAGTAAAGATTCACCCATTGCTGCGGGACTCCCTTCTCTTGGGCACTGGGAAGAATGCGAATTGCGTTTATTATCTAATTAGCGAAAGTGATTTGTAAATTGTCATCTGTCCAAGATTTCAACGACGTGGTGCTGATTTCAAGTCATGACCAAGCCATCGTGACGCAGTGCGCGCGGTTAATGAGCGAGACTGATCCCTGGCATGCAATGGGCTTCTCTGAAGATGAATGTCTTGCGACGCTGACCGCGAGCGACATAGTTATTCATGTCGTTTGGGATGGCGGAACGGTCTCAGCCTTCTTAGCTTCGCTTGCCCGAGGCGTTGTTGAAGAGCCTTTGATTCGCATTGTCTGCGTCCGTCGTGAACTGCAAGGAGCAGGTCTTGGATCCCATCTACTGGACTTTTTCGAATCTGTGCTATTTCCTAACGCAGCGAACCTATTCTTATGTGTCTCCGAAACGAACGTCCGGGCAAAGGTTCTTTACGAACGGCGAGGATACTTGGCCGTGGGCAAGTTCAGTGACTGGATTTACCCGAATCAGGCGGAGTTTTTGATGCGAAAGACTCGTGGTCCCCGACGGAAGTCCGTTTGAATTGGCGACGGAAGTGCCTCCAATTTCTAGCCGTAGCGTGCTCCTTCGCACGATACGAAGGAGCCTCGGATCCTTGAGTGAGCGCTGCCTCTCAATTGGGTAAACCCGTGCACTTACCCATCCAGGAGGTCGTCGTACGTATCGGAACACATACGGTGTCGAACACCACTGAGTCGACCACCTTCCGTCGCGCCACCATGCCCCCTTCGAAGAAAGGGCCCCCGATGACCCGACACATCTGTCCTCGAAAAGGTGGAAATAGACACTTCCATTAGTTCGTGCGAATCCTTCCCGCAGGTGCGACGCCGTCAATGTACTCGTGGTTCGCTTTATCTTCGGCGCGCACGTCGCTTCATCTTTTGCTTCGCCCCAAGTAACGACAACCCAGTGTCACGACGCTCTTATGGTTCACTCCTGAGTCGAGCGTCAAGGTCGCTTGGAGCACCAACGCGTCGAGCGACGAAGTGAGTAATGCTCGAAACGAGATCACCGTGGGGGGCGAAACTCGCGAGACGAATCGCCGCCGTGTCGTCGGTGACGCGACCTGCGACGACGTCCAGAATTCTTCGATTACCGCTACTCGCCAACGGCGACCAGCTCGCGATGGCATCGCCCAACTCCAGCGCACGATCGCGCAGTTGCTCGCGCCCCACGATGTCGACGACGACGCCCCTCGCGTGCGCTGCGTCCGCGTCAACGACGAGACCGCCAAGAAACATCGCGCGCGCCACACTTTCGCCGAATGCCGCGACTACCAGGCGGATTCCAGCCTCGGAGTAGACCAGTCCCAACTTCGAGGCCGGCACGGCGAACCTCGTGTCGGGCGTCGCCACGCGAATATCGGCCGAGAGTGCCAGCTCTAAACCTCCGCCGATGACGTTGCCCTGAAGCGCCACAATGATCGGAACGTTCGAACAACGAAGCGAGGCGAAATTACTTTCGTGAGCGATGAGAGTTTCGGGCACGCCTCGTGATGCTTCGAGCAGGTCGTAGCCGGCGCAGAAATCTGGCGGGGCGCTCGTAATGACAATGGCGCGAGTTCCCGTAGGCGGCGAGGCCACTAGCGCTTCAATCTGATCGATCGTGCTTCGCCCGAGGACGTTACGCCGCTCGCCGTTGGCGAGTCGGATCTCGAAGACGCCGTCGCTGACCAGTTCGCCCGCGACGAGCGTCGGAGGCGGGGCCGGCGCGCGCGGTCCGCGACGATCGCGCAGACGTTTGGCGGTGCGTCGCCACCGATCGTTCACGCGCGAGTTCATCTTCGACAGACGTCGCCCGAAGCGCGTCATCGGCGCCATTTCAGTCGCTCCGAATCGTGCGTGGCGACGACGTGTCGCTCGGACCACGCAGGTTCGCGCGCGCGTCGACGCCGCTCGCGTCAAACTCGCCGCGCACTTCGTCGGTGTGCTCACCAAAGGTTGGCGGCGCGAAACGAAGCGACACGGGGCTGCGTCCAAAGCGCAGCGGACTCCCGGGAAGTTCGATGGTGCCCAGTGTCGTGTGCGGAGCACTCCACACAAGATTTTGCTGGCGCACCTGTGGGTCGCTGTACACCTCGTCGAGTCGTTTCACCCGTCCCGCGGGTACTCCCGCGCTCGATAGGTCACGCAGCCAACTCGCCACGTCACGCTGCGAGAGCGCACTCGTCATGAGTTCATTCAATTCCCTCGTGTGGGCGAGGCGAAGCGCGTTCGTCGCGAAGCGCTCGTCACGCGGCTCGATCGCCACCAACGGTGCGAAGCGCTCCCAGATAGCTTCGTTGCCCACGGCGATCACCAGTGAACCATCGTGCGCTTCAAAGACGCCGTAGGGCGACACGGTCGGGTGTTGATTACCCGACAGACCAGGTACTTCGCCCGCGACCAGGTAGCGCGCACCCTGAAAGACGTGCAGCGCAATTTGACCGGCGAGGAGCGACGTCGAGACTCGCTGGCCGCGACCACTGCCCACGCGCTCGATCAGTCCCGCCAGAATTCCAATTACGCCGTAGAGACCGGCCGTGATGTCGGCAATGGGTACGCCGACTTTGACCATGGGACCACCGGGTGCGCCGGTAATGGACATCAAGCCACCTTCGGCTTGGAGAATATGGTCATAACCCACGCGACTTGATTCCGGGCCATCATCGCCAAAACCACTAATCGAAAGTCGCACCAAACCAGGATTCAGACGTTGTAGTTGTTCGTCTCCCAAGTCCAGTCGCTCCATCACGCCCGGACGAAAGTTCTCCACGATGACATCCGCCCAGCGAACGAGGCCCTCGAGAAAGACTCGCTCGCCGGGGTCCTTCAGATCAATCACGACGCTTCGCTTGTTGCGGTTCGTCGAAAGAAAGTAGGCGCTCTCACGGCCCTCGGGTGTGGTCATAAAGGGGGGGCCCCACGACCGAGTGTCATCACCACCGTTGGGTTGTTCGATCTTGATGACGTCGGCGCCTAGGTCGCCCAGAATCATCGTGCAGTAGGGACCCGCGAGCACGCGAGAAAGATCCAAGACGTGTACACCCGCGAGGGGGCCACGCTCGACGCCGGGCGACGCCACGTCTGACTCAGCACTCACGTTCAAATGTCCAATCTCTCGTCTGGGGGGCTGCGATGATCGCACGCGACGATCCCGTCGTGGGGTCTACGCACGTAGACCCCACGACGTTCGACGTTGTGTTACTTGATGCCGTCTGCCTTCAGTTTTGCCACGCAGACCTTGGTCGTCGTGCAGTTCGTCACGTCGCCGAGCACTTTGGCCGAAAGGGCTTTGCCTTGGACCTCGTTACCGGTCGAAGCGTTCGCGACAAAGGGCGCGTACGGTCCGAAGGTGTTGTGGAACTGGTTGTAGTCAATACTGCCGCTCGCACCTTCGTAGTTGATCTTCTTACCCTTCTTGATAAGTGCCAAACACGGCTTGTACGAGTAGCACTTCGTTCCCGGTGGGTTCGTCACCTTCAACATGTCTTTAGCGACGACCGTACCGTTGAAGGTCTTGGCGTAACTGTCAGCGAGCGCGAGCGTGATCACGGCGTCGTAGGCATAGTTCGCGCCCGACAGGGGACCGGCCGCTACTTGACTCGGGAACATCTTCTTAAAGCCCGCCATGAAAATGTTGTTCGCCGTTCCCGTCACCGAGGTTCCCATCACCGAGGTCAGCGTCGAGTGTGCCCGCGCCGTGCCAAAGGCCTTGATGTAGTCACTACTGGTCGTGACGTCCGTACCGATCCAAGGAATCTTCGAACCCAACTGATTAAATTCCGTCGACAACACCGCGACGGTCTGTGCGTCAGTCTGGGTGAAGATCACTTGGGGCTTGTCCGCGATGACCTGGGCCACGGTGTTCGTGTACGACGACTGATCGGCCTGGATGATGTAGGTGTGAATCACCGTTCCCCCCAGTTTCTTGTACGTCGTCGTCACCGGAGCAACAATGGTCTGCGCAGCCGCGTCGGAGTAAAACAACAGGTCCGCCGTTTTGTAACCCTTGCTGTAGGCGTACGTCGCCATCGCGACACCGAGTTGGCTGTCGGACGGGCTGTCACGGAAGAGGTACGGGTCTCTCTGGTGGTCACGCCCCGTGTCGCCTCCTTGAAACTCGTCGACGATGTGGTCCGCCTTGAGGACGGGCTCTACGGCGTTGATCTCCTGCGTGGTCGGTCCGATGATGCCCTTGATGTTGCCACCCGAGAGCAAGTGCAGCAGTGCCGTCTTGCCCTCAACGGGGTCGCACCCGGTGTCACCCGTGGGGATATTGAGGTGCTTGCCCAGCACGCCACCCGCGGCGTTGACCTCCGCCTGCGCGATCTGAGCACCCTGCAAGATGCCCTCACCCAAACTCGCCAATGGTCCGGTAAAGCACGACAACACGCCGTACGAGACCGACCCGGACGTCGCGCCCGCAGTACTGTCGAGCGCGACCACCCCACTGCCCCCGATCACGGTGGCCATCGCTAACGCGCTGGCCATTGACCGAAAGGACACTCTCTTTCTTTTTGCCATTCATTTCCCCCTTGTTTTGCACTGCATCTCTTGTGAGACGAACCTTTGAACTCTTAGGACATCCGTCCGACGTAGAGATCAATGACCTCTTCGTCGTGGAGCAATTTCGACGCTGGACCGTCGAGACGGTTCTTGCCGAGCACCAAGACGTAACCCCACTGCGCGTGACGCAGGGAGCGTCGCGTATTTTGCTCTACGACACAGATCCCCACGCCCGTTGAGGCCACTTTTTCAATCTGCTCCCAGAGCGCCGACTGGAAAATCGGCGACAGACCGGCGCTGGGCTCGTCGAGCAACATGACCTCGGGGTCGAGCATGAGACCCCTCGCCATGGCCAACATTGAACGCTGACCCCCACTGAGCGCCCCGGCTTTACGACGTCGCGACGCCTTTAAGTCAGGGAACAACTCGCAGAGCTCGTCGATGCGCTGGGTGAGGCCGCTACGACGGGTGTAACCACCCATCTCCAAGTTTTCACGCACCGTGAGGTCAGGAAAGGTATTAGCGACCTGAGGGACGTAGGCCAACTTCCGCCGCACGAGCTTTTCGGGCGCCAAATTCGTACAGTCGTGATCGAGCACCATAACTTGGCCGCTCGATATCTTGATGACGCCGCTAATCGCCTTGAGCAACGTCGATTTGCCCGCGCCGTTAGGTCCGACAATCGCCGTGATCATGCCCTTGCGTACTTGGAGTGACACGTTTTCAATGATGGGCTCGCCACCGTAGCCCGCGGTTACGCCACGCACGTCAAGTACGACGGGCGCCTCAGTGTAGGTTGCTTCACTCATTCGTCGTCATTTCCCAAGTACGCGTCGACGACGCGTTCGTTGTTGCGTAACTCTTCAAAAGGTCCCTGTGCGATGACGGTGCCTAGATCCATGACCACAACCTCGTCGCAGGTTTTCTCAATAAAGGGAAGGTTGTGCTCGACGACCACGACAGTGCTACCCGCGTTCTTTAACTCGCGTATCGCGTTGCCGATGCGCTCGCCCAACACCGGGTTCACGCCACCCATGGGCTCATCGAGAATCGTCAAGCGAGGCTTTGCCGCGGCGATTCGCGCAAACTCGAGGAGCCGCTTTTGACCACCACTGAGTCCGACGGCTCGGTTGTTGCGAACGCCGTCGAGACGGTAGTGCGCCATCAGTTGGTTCACTTCGACGGTGTCGAGGGCTTCTTGGCGGCGCAGCGAGCGCGCGAAAAGAATTGAACGCCACAGCGACTCGCGCTGAAGATCCGATCGACCCACGCGCACATTGTCAATCACCGACAGATCGCGCCATTCACGCGGTGACTGGAATGTACGGATGAGGCCACGACGCGAAATCTCGTCGGGGCGACGGCCCACGAGCTCGCGTCCTAAAAAC
>NCBD01000245.1 GCA_002255315.1 Actinobacteria bacterium 21-64-8
CCGACGACGACCACTTGAGGATTACTCATGACACACTCATCTCTTGGCCCACGGCGTCGCGCAAGACGCGACGAAGATCAAATCCGGTCGTGGGGACCGTGACGATACTTCGAGGGAGATCGTCAATGGTGAGTCCGTCGAGAAACCGTCCTTCGGAAAGGCACACGTCGGGCACGAGACAGATGGTCGAGTCATCGACGCGCTCTAATGCCCGCGCCAAGTCCGCACCGGTCAGCAGTCCGGCCACCTTGATATTGCCGCCAAAGTAGTCATTGGCTACGGCTTCGACCGCGACGTCGCCAAATCCGTGTTCGTTAAGCAGCGTTCGCAACAGTGGCGCTGCGTACTCTCCCGTGAACACGGCCACGTTGTCACCGCGGGTCATCAGCGTCGTGCCACCACGCGGCGCGCGATAGTCGAGGGCCGGGGCACCGTCGACGGACTGAAAGAAGCCCGTACCGAGCGTCGCCATCGGTCGCTCCTCGCTGAAACTCTCTCGAAAGGTCGCAACCATGCCGATACCGTTTTCCGCTTCGTCAATGCTGTCGTAGTACGCGACGGCTGGCGTGTGACGACCCGCGACGAGGTAAAACTCGTCAGAGACGTAGACCAGACCACGCCCCAAGAGCTCGCGTGACAGGCGGTTATAGCGCTCGACGAGGTCAATCACGGCGGCCGCTTCGTCGGGTCTATGGGATCGCATGGTGGTCTCGGCGGAGAAATCGCTGACGCCAATGGGTACGACCGCGAGGCTGCGCAGTTCGGGATACAGGGTGAGCGCGTCGAGCAACGTTGCTTCGAGTTGCGCACCGTCATTGACCTCGGGGCAGACGACAATTTGTCCGTGAACGTCGATGCCTGCGCGTAACAGCTCCTCAAGCCAACGCAGACTCGTCGCGCCGCGGGGATTGCGTAGCATCTCGGCGCGTAGTTCGGGATTCGTGGTGTGAATCGACACGTAGAGCGGCGAGAGACCTTCGTCGATGACGCGCTCTAGATCGAACTCCGTGAAGCGCGTG
>NCBD01000246.1 GCA_002255315.1 Actinobacteria bacterium 21-64-8
CGCGTGTAGATCTTCACGAGTTCAGCGTAGTGACCATGGGGCACCCCGGTAGCCTTAGAGTTCAATGAACGACGCACTGCGACCCCCCTTCGCTCGCCCGAGCAGTGATGACCCGTACCTGCGCGCACTCCGCGAACGAGTACTTATCTTCGACGGCGCGACCGGCACAAATTTTCAGTTGCAAAACCTCACCGCCCACGACTTTGGTTCGAGCGCACTCGAAGGATGCAACGAAATCCTCTCGGTCGCCAAACCCGCGGCCGTCGAGAGCCTGCACCGCTCCTTCTTAGACGTGGGCGTCGACGTCATCGAAACCAACTCCTTTGGCACGTTTTCCGTCGTCCTCGCCGAATACGGGATCGCCGAGCGCACGCACGAATTGGCCCTCGCCGCGGCGAACATCGCCCGGCGGGTCGCCGACGAGTACGCCAGCCCCAACTCGCCCCGCTTCGTCGCCGGTTCGATGGGACCGGGCACCAAGTTCCCCACCCTCGGTCAGATCTCCTACGACGACCTGAGCGCGAGCTACGAAGAGCTGGCCTACGGGCTGCTCGAGGGCGGCGTCGACCTGTTGCTCGTCGAAACAATGTTCGACCTGCTCTCGGGAAAGGCCGCCATCGCCGCCTGCCATCGCGCCATGGCCCGGCACGGTCGTATCGTGCCCATCCAGGCCCAGGTCACTATTGAACTCACCGGGCGCATGTTGCCCGGCACCGAGATTGGCGCGGCGATCACCGCGCTCTCTCCACTGGGCATCGACGTCTTGGGGCTCAACTGCGCAACGGGTCCGGTCGAAATGTACGAACCGCTACGCACGCTCTCCGAGGCCGCCGACCTGCCCCTGTCGTGCCTGCCCAACGCTGGTCTGCCCAGCGTGGTCGAGGGTCGCATGCACTACGACCTCACTCCCGAGGCGCTCGCCGAGCACCTCTCGCGTTTCGTCAGCGAATACGGTGTTCAAGCCGTCGGGGGCTGCTGTGGTTGCACGCCCGCGCACTTGCAAAAAGTGATCGAAGCG
>NCBD01000247.1 GCA_002255315.1 Actinobacteria bacterium 21-64-8
TGCTTCCAGATCTTCTTGGCGCCGTAGACACCATCACAGTTGGACTCGTGCACGCGCACAATCTCGGGTTTGAGAGCGTCGTCGCTGACCTGGCGCGCACTGGGTGGGCGGCCTCTCGTGGCGTAATACGTGCTGGGGGCAAACTGCAGAACTCTGCAGATCGGCTCGACTCCCCATCGACTCTTGCGAGAGTCGATGTAACGCACTACTTCCTGGTTTGACCGTCGAGCTCGGTCGCAAAGAAAATCGACGCGTCCTTCAAAATCGCGTTAGCGCGCTTCAGGTCCTTGTTCTCGCGCTCGAGTTGCTTGAGGCGAGCACGCTCATCCGTAGTGAGTCCGGGACGAGAGCCGGTGTCGACCTGGGTTCTTCGAACCCAGGTCCTGAGCGTTTCTGGCGACATGCCGAAGAGACTCGAGATAGCGGTCATCGCTGCCCACTCGGACGGGTAGTCCGAACGATTATCGATCACCATCCTCACGGCTCGTTCACGCAGTTCGGGTGAGTAACGGGTAGATCCTGACATGGAGACATCCTCTCAAAGGATTCACCCTCCAACTTTCCCGGCACGATTCAAGGCAAAACTTCGAGTTGCATGCTTGGCCCTCGGAACCCAAGTGGTCTCCGCGCGACGTCAGGCCCTAACCGTCAGGCCCGCGTGAGACACCCGCTGACAAATTTCATTTCATAAGGGCGAGACAAGTGACACCAAAGACCAATGACAACAACCAACTCCGCTCAGGCGGTTTCGCGTGACCAAGATGGTGACGTGCAGGACAACAACGACCCCGCGGCTCGGCCAACGAGACGAACATTCAGCACCGAGGAGAAGTTGGCCCTTCTCTCGGCTTACGAAGCGTGCGACCCCGGCAAGAAGGGCGAGTTCGCTCGTCGCGAGGGGATCTACTCCAGCCAGTTGACCGAGTGGCGCCGCGCGCGCGACGCCGGCACGCTCGCGGCGCGCGAATCGACTGCGTCGAGTCGCGATCGACGCGAGTTTGACAAGT
>NCBD01000146.1 GCA_002255315.1 Actinobacteria bacterium 21-64-8
TGGAGCGCCACGGATTAAAGCCCTCGCGCGCGCTCGGCCAGAACTTCGTCGTCGACGCCAATACGGTGCGGCGCATCGCGCGTCTCGCTGACGTGGGGCCGGGTGATTTCGTGCTCGAAATCGGTGCGGGCCTTGGTTCGCTGACCCTCGCGCTCGTCGAGACCGGGGCGCAGGTCGAAGCGCTCGAAGTCGATCGCTATCTCTTGGGCGCACTGCACGAGGTCGTCGCACCCAAGGGCGTCGTGATTCATCACGTCGACGCCTTAAAGGCGAACTACGACGAACTACTCGCGGGGCGCGACACCGTCATCGTTGCCAATCTGCCCTACAACGTCGCCACGCCCCTCGTCGTGCACCTGCTCGAAACGGTGCCCGCGATCACGCGCATGCTGGTCATGGTGCAGTACGAAGTGGGTGAGCGCATGGCGGCACGCGCCGGTGAGGAGGCCTACGGTGCGGTCTCGGTGCGCGTGCAGTACTTCGCCGACGCGAAGGTCGTGGGAAAAGTGCCGCCGAGCGTGTTTCTCCCCAAGCCGCACGTCGATTCGGCGCTGGTGGCGCTCGTTCGCCGTGAGCGGCCCCTGATTGATCCGCAGTTCGTCAGCGAAGCGGCCCTCTTTGAGGTCGTGCGAACCGCCTTTGGCCAACGACGCAAGATGCTGCGCCGATCGCTCGCCGCCTGGGCGAGTGAGGGCGTCTTCGAGCGTGCCGGCGTGGACGCGACGAGGCGGCCCGAAGAGCTCAGCATTGAAGAGTTCGCGAGTCTGGCGGCGGCGAAGTGATCAGCCTGCGCGCATCCGCCAAGTTGACCTGGTTTCTCGAGGTCACCGGGCGTCGCGAGAATGGTTTGCACGAGTTACGCAGTGAAATGTGCACCCTCGACTTGGCCGACGAACTGCTCGTGGACGACGCGGGTGACTACCTACGCCTCACGGGCGACACCGAGGGCGTTGACCGCGACGACACGAACCTCGTGACGCGCGCACTGCGGGTCGTGGGTCGCACGGCGGGCGTGACCCTCACCAAGCACATTCCCGCCGGTGGCGGGCTCGGCGGGGGCAGTGCCGACGCGGCGGCGATCTTGCGCTGGGCCGGCGGCGTGCCGGCGGAAACGGCGCTCTGGCTCGGGGGTGATGTTCCTTTTTGCCAGGTGGGCGGGTGCGCACTCGTCGAAGGCGTCGGCGAGCACGTGCACCCCTTGGACTTTCACGAGCGCGCGGTGACCTTGCTCTTGACGGGGCTGCGCGTGAACACCGCCGCGTGTTATCGCGCGTACGACCAACTCGTCCTAGAGGGGCACCGGGGACGGGGGCGCAACGAACTCACCGACGCCGCCGTGCTCGTCGAGCCTCGCCTTGGTGAGGTGTTGGACTGGGCGCGCGCCACGCTTAACCAAGAGGTGATTCTGGCCGGTTCGGGTTCGACGCTCTTCGTGGAGGGTCACGTCGGCTCGGAAAGTGCCTGGACCGTGCCGGGTCCACTCGGACCGGTACGGTTTCGCCACGTCGTAACCACGCCCGCCGAGGGCTGAGACTATTTGCCGGCGGCGCGACGCTGAAAGCGAGTTCGCTTCAACATCTTCTTGTGCTTCTTCTTACGCATGCGCTTACGGCGCTTTTTAATCAGAGATCCCATGGCCCGAAGAACACTACTAGGTTTTGGCTGCGACTCATTTTGGAGGTGTGCTCGTGTGGCGATATGACCACGTGCAGTTGGCGATTCCCGTGGGCGCGGAGGAGTCGTGTGACCGCTTCTACGTCGACGTGCTCGGCTTCGCGGTCCTCGAAAAACCCCCCGTTCTCGCGGCGCGTGGCGGGCGCTGGTATCGACGAGACGACGTCGAACTACACCTGGGGGTGACGAGCGAGTTTGTCCCGGCGATCAAGGCTCATCCGGGACTCGTCGTTGAGGACTACGACGCGCTGCACCAACGACTGCTCCACGCGGGCACTCCTCCGCGCGACGACGACGCCCTCGAAGGAGTGCGGCGTTGCTACGTGGACGATCCCGTGGGGAATCGACTGGAACTTATCGACGCGCGGAACGCGCGTCGTCGCTGATGCGCTCAATGCGCAGTGCTTGACGCGGGCAGCCTCGCACGGCGTAGCGCGCGCTTTCGTAACTCGCCAAGTCCGAAAGGGCGGTGGGTTCGCTGCGAATAATGGGGTAGCCCCACTCGTCGACCTGGACGAGTTCGGGCGCGAGTTCGTGACAGTGTCCAAAGCCGTCACAGAGGATGGGATTGACCTTCAACACAAAGCCGCCGCTGCGTCGTCTTACTCCCATATCAGCTCCTCTTCACGTTCCAAGGTCGGCACGTTCGTGAAGTGTTGGCGCGTACGCGACGCGGCGCAGGGATTGCCGCGCACGTGCTCGTCGACGTCGTGGCGAAAGACGTTGAGCGCGGAGCGTACGAAACGAACGACGCCGTCGGGGTGGTGACAGGCGCCGCGACCTTCAATCACGTTGGCGCGTTCCACGAGACGGCGTAGGGCGCTCGGGGCGTCTCGGGTGGGTTGCACAATTTGCGTCAGATCGTCGGCCAGGGCCGGCAGTCCAAAGGCGCACGGACCACACTGGCGAGCGCTTTCGTTGGCCATCCAACGCACGACGCGCTGGGTTTCGAGGATGCCACAGGCCTCGCGCGGGACGACGACGAGCACGCCCGCACCCACCGAGACACCTCGCGGCGCGAGCGATGCATTGTCGTAGGCGACGTCAATCTCGTCACCGCTGAGCCACGAGCCGCCGTACCCGCCTAAGAGCACGGCTTGGGGATTAGTGTCGGCGCCCGCGGCGGCGAGTACTTGGCGTAGCGGCGTGCCGAGCACCACTTCGAGCACGGTGGGGCGCGCGACGGCGCCCGTCACCGAAGCGAGTTGAGTGCCCGGGGAAGTACTCGGACCGAGTCCGCGGAACCACTGGGCCCCGTAGCGACCAATCAGGCCCACGTTGGCGCAGGTTTCGGCGTTGTCGAGCATGACCGGGTCGTGGCCAATCTTCAAGACGTGAGGGCGACGGGGACGGTACTGGGGGAGTGACTCATTGTCGTCGAGCCAGTGCACCAGCGCGGACTCTTCACCCGCGACGTAGCGCCACGGCGGCGTGTGCAGTTCGAGTTCGGCACCTCGCTTCGAGCGGCGCTCGCGTTCGTGCAGCGCGCGTTTGACGTGGTTGACGACCACGGGGTTATCGCGCGCCACGGCGACGGCGATACGAGATGCGCCCACGATTGACGCGAGAATTTCGGCTCCGTCGAGCACGAGATGGGGGTTAGTC
>NCBD01000248.1 GCA_002255315.1 Actinobacteria bacterium 21-64-8
AAAGCCCACACCGTTATGGCCGAAGGTGGCATGGCCGCCGCCATGGGCAACGTCTACGCCGAGGACAATTGGATGGTGCACTTTCGAGACACCATGCGCGGTGGCAAGTACCTCAACAACAACCGCATGGCCGAGCTGCACGCGAAGGAGTCCCCGGACCGCGTGCGCGAACTCGAGCAGTGGGGGGCGCTCTTTGACCGCACCAAGGACGGCAAGATCCTCCAGCGCGACTTCGGTGGCCACCGCTACGCGCGCCTCGCACACGTGGGCGACCGCACCGGGCTCGAACTGATCCGCACCCTCCAGCAAAAGGTCGTCTCGATGGGCACCGACGTGTTCATGGAGTGCAAGGTCCTCAAGCTCGTGCACGACGCGGACGGACGTATCGCGGGCTGTGTCGCGTACTGGCGCCCCACCGGCGAGTTCGTCACCTTCTCGGCCAAGGCCATCATCCTCGCGACCGGAGGCGTTGGAAAGTCCTGGAAGTTCACGTCGAACTCGTGGGAGGGCACCGGCGACGGGCACGCCATGGCCCTGTGGGCCGGCGCGCAGCTCATCGACATGGAGTGCATCCAGTTCCACCCGACGGGCATGGTCTGGCCGCTCAGCGTGCGAGGCCTGCTCGTGACCGAGGGCGTGCGCGGCGACGGGGGCGTCCTTCGAAACTCCGAAGGCAAGCGCTTCATGTTCAACTATGTCGCCGACATGTTCCGCGCCGAGACCGCCGAGTCCGAAGAGGAAGCGGACAAGTGGTACGACGACCACACCGCGGGACGACGTCCGCCAGAGCTCTTGCCACGTGACGAGGTGGCGCGCGCGATCAACGCCGAGGTGAAGGCCGGTCGGGGAAGTCCCCACGGCGGCGTCTACCTCGACATCGCCACGCGCCGCTCGGCCGAATTCATCCGTCGGCGCCTGCCGTCGATGTACCACCAGTTCATGGAGCTCGCGGGCGTGGACATCACCAAAGAGGCCATGGAGATCGGCCCGACCTGCCACTA
>NCBD01000015.1 GCA_002255315.1 Actinobacteria bacterium 21-64-8
ACCTTGGCCTTCGCCCAGGCCTTCTACTACTTGATCGAAGACAACCCCCACGGGCTCACCGGCGGCGACACCGGCCTCGCCCTGTACTCCACGAGGCTGCCAGGATTCCTGTCCGGAGCAGTCTCGAACACCCGCAATCTGTACTGGATCGCCTTTGGATTCCTGGTGGTCGCCTACGCCGTGGTGTGGCTGGTCACCGAGTCGGCCACCGGCCACGTCTTCGTCGCCATTCGTGAGAACGAGCGGCGCCTCGAGGTGCTGGGCATTGGGTCATTTTGGTACAAGCTGACCTCCTTTACGCTGTCCTCGCTCGTCTCGACCGCCGGCGGCGTGGTCTACCTGCTCTTGATCGGCACCGCGGTGCCGAGTGCCGTGGCGTCGACGACGGTGACCTTGTCGATCCTGATCATGGTCGTGTTGGGCGGGGCGGGTACGAGGTGGGGCGCCGTCTCGGGCGCGATCGTCTACATCTATCTCCAGCAGTACCTCCTCAAGGTCGCGAACGAGCCCAACTTCACGACGCTGCCCGCGTACTTGCGCGTGCCACTCTCGCAGCCTCAATTTCTCCTCGGCGCGATCTTCGTGCTCTTCGTCATCTTCGTGCCGGGCGGCATCGCCGGCGTCGTCGCGCGTCTGCGCGGACAGCGTTCTGCACCGCCTCACGCACTTGGACGCCTCGGGCGACTGCTCACGCGAAAGGAACCTCATGACACTCACCGCTAAAACCGCCCTGGTCACGGGCTCGACCAGTGGCATCGGACTGGGCGTGGCGCGCGCCCTCGCCGGCGAAGGCGCCAACGTCGTGCTCAACGGCTTCGGTGACCCCGACGAGATCGAAGCGCTTCGCCAAGAGATCGCCAGTACGTACGGCGTACCGGTCATCTACGACGACGCGAATTTGAGCGTCGCGAGCGAGGTGGCGCGACTGGTCACGCGTGCCGGCGAGCATTTCAACGGCCTTGACATACTCGTCAATAACGCCGGCATTCAACACGTCGCACCGATTGAGTCCTTCGACGACGAACGCTGGGACGCGGTCATCGCGCTCAATCTCTCGGCCGTGTTTCACGCCATGAAGGCGGCGATTCCACTCATGAAGCGCCAAGGTTGGGGCCGAATCATCAACGTCGCCTCCGCCCACGGTCTCGTCGCGAGTCCTTTCAAAGTTGCCTACGTCGCCGCGAAGCACGGCGTCGTGGGCGCCACCAAAGTCGCCGCGTTAGAGCTCGCCAACGAGGCCATCACCGTCAACGCGATCTGTCCCGGTTGGGTCCTAACCCCCCTCGTCGAGCGTCAGTTAGCGGACCGCGCGAGCGCGCACGGTACCGACGTCACCAGCGAAGCGACGAAACTCTTGCAAGAAAAGCAACCCATGTTGAGTTTCACCACGCCCGACGCCATTGGCGCCATGGCGGTCTATCTCTGCAGCGACGCGGCGCGCACCCTCACGGGCGCGGCGCTCTCGATTGACGGCGGTTGGGTCGCCCAGTAACGAGCCCTACTGGCTCGCGCGTCGTGCAACCCCTATCCGAGCAACGCCGACGTGGTCGTGACGCAGAGCCGGGAGTGAACGCGAAAAACCAATCAGGAGTTGTCAAAGGCCCTCACCTCTATTGAACCAAAGGGGGCCATCGGATGGCGGCGAGCTTCGTTGACGGCCTCTTCCATACTCGGGCATTCGACGACGTCAAAGCCAACGACGCGCTCGGTTGCGGCAGTGAACGGTCCGTGATGAACGAGCACTTCGCCTCCTCGGACGCGAATCGTCACGGCGTCTGAGGGTGGCGCCAACGGTTGACCCTCGAGCAGTACTCCTCGAGCTCGCACGTCGTCCAGCCACGGTTCGACCGCGCGAGGAATCTCGCCCGGGGCTGCCTTGATGGTGTCGTCGCGACAGACCAAATAGAGAAATTTCATCTTTTCTGAACCCCCTTCGCCGCGCCACGCGACGCACGATGCCCTGCGCGCCACCAAAGTACACCCGGGTCCTTGGACTTGTGAAGAAGTCCGGTACCGTGAGCATGGCATTCGTGTCGAGGTCGCAGGGCGCCCGCGCTAAAGGTCACGGGAGCTTTCGCGCTCTGGCGTCCTTCGTTGATCGCGCTAGGACCGGCGTATCCGCGCCGCCTCAACTCGCCGCAGTGTTGCGGTCACTATCGCGTCGACCGCCGTCGGCGGGAACGGCCACACGGCACTGACGTTGATCTCGCACAAGACGTAGGTGTCCTGGCCCGAGGCGTCTTTTGGCCCGTAAAGAAAGTCCGCGTCCCAGATGACGGGAAGGGCCTCGCGGTCGAGGTCGAGGATGGTCATCATCTGCGGCACCCAGTCGTCTTCGACCTTTACCCGCAGCGTCTCGTAGAAGGGATCGTCAGCTCCGTACACGATTGAAGCCGGCGACTCGACCGGTGGTTCCCTCGAATCAAGCATCAACAGTCCCTGTGGCCACTGTTGAGCAAAGCCCACGACCTCGTCGTGGGTGAAGTAGCAGCGAAGCATCCCCTCGGCCAGCCGTTTTTGATACGGCTGGTCGACGAGACTTCCTGACCACGCGAAGTAGTCGTCGCATCGATCCATAAAGGCTTCTAAGGACAGCACCGCCGACGAACCATCCCGCGAGCGCGCGTCTCGCACGCGAACGAACCGGCCCGGGCCACCTGGCACGTGTTCTTCTACGAGCTCGACGCTCCACACGCCGTTACCGCCGTTACCGCGCGCCTGTTTGAGCACAAGACGTCCGTTCTCGTCGAGGCGTGCGGGAAAGCGCCTCTGTAAATCCGCTGATGAACCGTAGAGCGCCGCGTCGCTCCCCCAACCGAGCTCGCGAGTGCGAACGAGCACTTCTTTCGTGCCGAGTTTGTCGATCACGTCAGGATGCGCGGAGACGAATACTCCCTGCGCGGATACGTCACGCAAGAGTGCGTCGAGGTGTGCGCGAGTGGCGCCGTCCTGGATGGGATTCACCCACACCAGCGCGCCGTCACAACCGAGGAGTTCCTCTCTGACCTCGTTGAGCGAATCGTCGGCGAAGGGAATCGGCACAATGATGACGGACCGCTCGGCGAAGACTTCGAAGAGCGGTCCGAGCTGTCGATCCGCTCGCGGGAGTGGCGACGCAACGCCGCGATCCCCGCGCCACACGATGCCCAGCTTGAGCGGATCGTCAGCACCACGCGTCACGCGTGGCCGCTGTGCGTCGATGGCGTTGCCGTGGAGGCGGGCGAAACCGTACGGCTCACGACCCACGCGTGTTTACCCACCTGACGGTCGCGGGTGAATCCGAGGTCTTCGAACAGTTCGACCGTCGCGCAGAAGAGGAAGCGATCCTGCGCTTGACGCCCCACGGTCGTCTCGGCGACGGCCTCAATACGTCCCCCGCCCGACAGGATTATTTGGGCGATCGCCCCTTCGAGCGCCAACCGGGCGATTCCTTCGCCGCGATGGCGCTTGTCCACGAAGATGCACGCCACGCGCCACCTCGCGGGCGCCGGAGGGTTCTTACGGTACTCGCGGCCATGCTTGAGATCTAACGAGTCGGAGGGGCCGTACTGGCACCAGCCTTGCGCCCGTGACTCGTCGTCGAACACCAGCGCCGCGTGCGCTCGACCGCAGCGGACCAGTGCTTCTTTCAACGTTCGCGGATCGCTGACGCCTCGTTGATACTCAACGTGATTTGGCGCACACCAGCAACCTCCGTAGATCCCGTTGTTGCGCTCAACCAAGTCGGCGAAGGCCCCCCACGTCGCGGCGTCGAGCCGACCGACCGTATATGTGGTGCGGGTCACGCTCTGAGTTTGCCACGCGCCCACGATCCGCGCGCGGGCGAGCGCGGGGTCCCACCAACGCTCAAGTACCGTCAGTAACGAAAGGACTGACGGGTTCTGCGTACCAAGGCTGACCGGGGGGACCCGTCGTGCACGCCCTGGCGCAGCGTTCTCGTCTCGCCGGTTGACCAACGGATGAATGAACTGAAAGTCTGAGCGAATGCTCACCTGGGAACAGGTCACCATTGACGCGCACGATCCCGTGGCCTGGGCTCGGTGGTGGGCCGAAGCGCTTCGTCGGGTGGAAGTGAATGACGATTCTCGGGCCTTCGAAATCCAACCCGCGCCCGAGCAGTACCCCGGCTCGATGTTCCTTCGCGTCCCCGAAGCACAATCACTGAAGAACAGCTTCATTTGGATCTTCGACCCGACGATCAAGAACGCGAAGTCGCTCGCCTCCTCGCGGTGAGCACGTGGGTGGTACTGAACGACCCCCAGGGAAATGAGTTCTGCGTCTAGGGCGCCGAGTCGAGCGATTCGTTCGTGGCTGCTCGCTTCGTCGCGAGCAACGCGATAACGGCCTTGCCGTTCGCTTGGCCCTTCGTAGCTTTGACGACGCCACTCCGCGGGATGCGCGTCGATCAATTCATTCACCCTCGCGCCGAGCGCGTTGTCGCTGACCTGTTCAATGCCTAATTGGGCAATGGCAGCGCTCGCCTCTCCACCGTGTTCGAGCAAGTAAGCGAGTACGGATTTCGCTTGCGTCGCCGACAGTTGACCGCGCTGTTCTAACAACAGCGTCTGGTTAAAGGCGTCGTAGGACAACTTCGAAACACCCGTCTCGCTCGCCGCGAGCTCGTTGGTCGCTCGGTTCAGCGCGAGCACCGAGTCAGCGCCCGCTTCGTGGGCGTGGATGACGAATTCGTCGAGCCCGAGGTCGACCGCTATCGCGACCGCTTCTGCTTGGGCCTCACTGAGATCACCAAAGAGCGCGCTGAGGGCCGCGCGTCGTTCGGCCGGCATGCGCGTCAGGGTCGCGCGCACGCTCGCTTGCCACTCGTCACTCGGCGCTAAGTCCACGAGGTCAGGTTCACGAAAGTAGCGGTAGTCCTCGGCCTCTTCTTTTACCCGCAGCGTCGAGGTCTCGCCGCGGCGCTCGTCCCAGTGGCGAGTCTCTTGGCGTACCGTGCCGCCATCTTCTAAGAGCTCCACTTGGCGCAGCGCCTCGTACTCAATGGCGCGCACCAGCGAACGTAGTGAGTTGAGGTTCTTGATCTCACAGCGCGTACCGTAGGGCTCGCCCGATTTGCGCACCGAGACGTTGGCGTCCATGCGCATCGAACCCTCTTCCATACGACCGTCCGACGCACCGGTCGCGATCAAGATTCCGCGCAGTTCACTCGCGTAGGCGCGCGCCTGGGCGGACGTGCGAATGTCGGGCGCCGAAACGATCTCGACGAGCGGCACGCCCGAGCGGTTGTAGTCAATGAGCGAGCGATCGGCGCCTTGCAGACGGCCCGAGCCGCCGACGTGGGTGGATTTGCCGGTGTCTTCTTCTAGATGTGCGCGTTCGATGCCGACGCGCGAGCCGTCGGGTAGGTCCAAAAAGCCGTTCGAGTTAATCGGCAGGTCGTACTGGGAGATCTGGAAGTCCTTGGGCATATCGGGGTAGAAGTAGTTCTTGCGGTGAAAGGTCGAGGGCGCGACGCTGCAGTGCAGCGCAAAACCGAGCGCCATCGCGAGCTCGACCGCGCGCTCATTCAACACGGGCAGCGCACCGGGTAGCCCCAAGCACACGGGACAGATATTGGTGTTGGGCTCGTCGCCGAACATGTTCGCGCAACCGCAAAAGAGCTTCGTCGCGGTTTTGAGTTCCGTGTGCACCTCGAGACCAACGACCATCTCCCATCCCTCGGGTAACGCCATTAGCGACCCTCCGCGATCTCGAGCACGCGCGCGCCGGCAAAGAGTGCGGCTTCGCTACGACCCGGTCCTAAGAGTTGGACCCCAATGGGTAGCCCCGACGCGCCGAGTCCAAAGGGCACCGAGACGGCCGCTTCGCCGGCCAAGTTGGTGGGAATCGTAAAGACGTCCGAGAGGTACATCGCCATGGGGTTTTCACTCTTTTCGCCGAACTGAAAGGCGACCGAGGGCGTCGTCGCCCCGAGCAAGAGATCGACTTGTTGATAGGCCGCACGAAAGGCGCTGATCATTTGGGTGCGAACCTTTAAGGCCTGGCCGTAGTAGGCGTCGTAGTAGCCGGCCGAGAGGGCGTAGGTACCGAGCATGATGCGCCGCTTCACTTCGGCGCCAAAGCCCAGCGTGCGCGTCGCTTCGTTCATGGCCGTCACGTTCTCGGCGTCGACGCGCAGCCCGTAGCGCACGCCGTCAAAGCGAGCGAGGTTCGACGAGGCTTCGGCCGGTGCGAGCAGGTAGTAGGCACTGAGTCCCAACTTGATCTCGGGAATCGAGAGTTCCACAATTTCGGCGCCGGCCGCGCGAAGGACCTCCGCGGCGCGCGTGACCGAAGCGACGACCTCGTCGTCGGCGCCCTCAATGAGTTCACGCACGAGACCCACGCGCTTTGCCCCCACGCCGTCGTTGACGTGGGCGACCAGTGAGGGCGAACCTTCGGGTAGTGAGGTCGAGTCCATCGGGTCGTGCCCCGCGATCACTTCTAACAAGAGCGCCGCGTCTTCGACGGTCTTGGCGAAGGGTCCAATCTGGTCGAGCGAACTCGCAAAGGCGATCAGTCCGTAGCGCGAGACGAGGCCGTAGGTCGGCTTCATGCCCACGAGTCCACAGAGCGCGGCGGGTTGGCGAATCGAGCCGCCGGTGTCCGAACCGAGCGCGATGGTGGTCATCTCCGCGGCGACCGCGGCCGCGGAGCCACCCGAGGAGCCACCGGGCACGCGCGAAGGGTCGAGGGGATTGCGCGTGGGGCCAAAGGCCGAGGTCTCGGTCGATGAACCCATCGCGAACTCATCGAGGTTGGTCTTACCGATCGCGACCGCGCCCGCCGCCAGCACGCGCTCGACGACCGTCGCGTCGTAGGGCGGACGCCAGCCTTCGAGAATGCGCGACGAACAGGTCGTGGGCACCCCGCGCTGACAGAGGTTGTCCTTTAAGGCAATGGGCACGCCCGCGAGACGCCCGAGTTCGGCGCCGGCACGAACCTGTTCGTCAACGGCGCGCGCTTGGGCGCGCGCGCCTTCTTCATCGACGTAGAGAAAGACGTTGAGCTCTTCGTTGCGCGCAGCGACCACCGCGAGGGACT
Organism: Actinobacteria bacterium 21-64-8; assembly: GCA_002255315.1. GTDB lineage: Bacteria > Actinomycetota > Acidimicrobiia > Acidimicrobiales > RAAP-2 > RAAP-2. Next base: position 7,042 of record NCBD01000015.1, read on the forward strand.
TGTCGAGTTCGGCTTCGGCCGTCGTGGCGCCGCTCTTCACGTCCGCCGCAATTTGAGTGGCACTTCTCACGGCGCCTCGCCCAAGATGCGCGGCACCGCGAAGCGTCCCTCGCGCGCGTCGGGCGCCATGGCGAGGACCTCGTCGCGGCTCAGACTGGCGCGTACCTCGTCACTGCGCACCACGTTCACGAGTCCAAAGGGGTGGGCGGTCGCTTCGACGCCGTCGAGCTTCAGGGCGGCGATGTCGTCGGCGTGACCGAGAATCTGGCCGAGCTGGTCAGTAAAGAGGTCGAGTTCTTCGTCACTCAAGGTGAGTCGTGCGAGGTGGGCGACCTTGGCGACGTCGTCTCTCGTGAGTCGTGCGGCCATTAGGCCAGCACTTTCGCCGCGAAGGCCAGCGCACTCGACTCCACGAGCTCTTGGTCGTTGTCGATCGTCGCGACGTGGTACGAGTTCTCGAGCCAGAGGCGCTCGATGGGGCCGCTGACGTGTTCGACGAGTGCGTCACCGTTGTCCGAAGTCACGACGTGGTCCTCACGACTCGAGATCAACAAACAGGGCGCACTGATCGAGTGGAGATTCGCTTCGACTTCCTTCACGCCGGCGAAGAGACTCACGACGCACCCCAAGGGCGTCGCGGGGTAGGACGACTCCACCACGCCCTCTTTCTTGACGTCCGAGCCAATGGAGTCGATCGTCTCCACGCCCGAGTCGATCAACTGGGCGAGCCCCTCTTCGAGTTCGGCGCCGGGACTCTTCACCAAAGGATTAATCAGCACGACCCCAAAGACGGGTCGACGTTCGGCGACGAGGGCCGCGAGGCCGCCGCCCATCGAGAGTCCCGCAACCACCACGCGCGAACAGTGCGTCGCGAGTTCGTCGTAGGCAGCGAGCGCGGCGCTTGACCAGTCGTCCCAGTTCGTCGTCATCATGTCAGCGACCGTCGTGCCGTGACCGGGTAGACGAGGCAGCATGACGCTGTACCCGGCGGCGGCGAAGCGCTCCGCCAAGGGGCGCATCGAGGTGGGATTACCCGTAAAGCCGTGCAGGACGAGGACGCCGTCAGTGCCCCCCTGGTGAAAATAGGGCTCAGCGCCAGCAAGAATTGGGGTCGTCATAGGCCCCCCAGCCTACTAATTCGCCTCGACGCCTCGACTCGAGCGCTCGCGCGGAATCGAGCGCACGTAGGTCGCCGACACCAGTCCAAAGAGCGCCACGCCCAGTCCAATCATGAAGGGAAGTCGAAAGGTCGCGAGCAGCGCCGGACCCGGTGAAGCGTGGGTGAGACCACGACGTCGCACCAGTGCCTGCTGCACGGTTTCGAGTACCTGAATACCCGCGACCTCGCCGACTTGCATGGCGAGTAGTTGCGCGGCGGACATCACGCCGAACTCGCTGACCTTAACTTCGTTGGCCATCACCGAACTCGACGAGGGCATCGCGACGCCCATCCCTAGTCCCGACAGCGCCAGGGCAAGGGCGACCATCCACGCGCCACTACTCGGGTGCAGCAACGAAAAGACGGCCATCGAGCCCGCGAGGAGCGCCGCGCCCGCGGTGGCGCTCTTTCGCTCGCCGATGCGAATCGCGACGTAGCCCGCGATGGGTGAGGAGAGCGCGAAGGTCAGGGGCCGCGCGATCGCGAGCGCGCCCACGCGCGGAATCGAGTAGCCGTATCCCTGTTCCATCAACAACGGGAACAAAAAGAAGGCGCCAAAGTAGGCGAAGTTCGCGCTCGCGCGCAGCACCATGGGCATGACGAAGTTGCGTCGCTTGAAGTAGTGCGGCGGAATGAGGGGAAAACGCGCGTGATTGATGCGGTAGACAAAGGCGCCCAGCAGCGCGGCGCTCGCCACAAAGCACAAAATCGTCCACGGTCCGGTCCACCCGAGTGAGGGGGCGATCGAGAGCGCCAACATCACCAAGGTGACCGCGAGCGAAAGTGACCAACTCCCAATCCAGTCCATTTGGCGAAACTCGGCGCGCGCGCGGGCCTTTTGCGTCGCTTCTTCTTCGACGCTGCCCCGGCGTTTCGGCAAGACGATGGCAACGACCATAAAGGCGAGCACGATCAAGATGAGCTGAAACCAAAAGAGCGCGCGCCAGCCGTAGGCGGCGATAATGGGCGAGCCGAGCGAGACGCCAATGACCGGCCCGCCCGCGCCGATGAGGCTCCACCAGCCCATGGCCTTGACGCGCTCCTCGCGCGAAAAGACCATATTGATGAGCGCCCCCGAGGCGGTGCCCGTCGCGGCGCCTTGAATGCCGTCGAGGGTGCGCGCGAGCAGCAACATGGTGACGTTGGGCGCGAGGGCCGTGAGAATCGCCGAGAGCATTCCTCCCGCGAGACCGAAGAGGTAAAGACGGCGATGACCGTAGATGTCACCGGTCTTGCCGAGCAGGGGGGCAGCGAGGCCGTAGGCGAGCAGTGGCCCGACCATCGTCCAGGTGAGTACCGTGACCGACGTGTGCAACTGACCCGCGACTTGGGGCAGCGCGACAATGAACACGGTGAAGGTGAAGTTGAGCGCGAGCAGTCCCGCGAGCAGACTCCACAGCACCCACCAGGGGTAACGCGACGAACCCTCGGCGCGGGCCTGGACGCGCTGGCGCAGGAGCAACATCCAGTTGAGATCGCTGCTGGCTTCTGAACCGCTGGTCCCAAAGGCGGCGCCGGCGGGATCAGTGCGCGCGTCGAGGAGCCCGTCAGGATTTTCGCGGTCTAAGTGTGCGGGGGCCTCGGGATCACTCACGCAACGTCGCCACGCCCCTCACGGCGACGCGCTCGCGCGAGCGTTGACTCGCGCACGATTCGCGCCCCCATGGCGACTCCTTTGTCTACGACGTGCTCTCGAGTGTACCGAGCGCGTCGCAAAGGTCTCGGCGTCGAATCCTCCACGACGCCGTCGTCACCCCGGGCCGGTGCCCGCCGCGTTGCACGCGCGCGGGTCGTAGGGCGCGAGCGCGGTACTCGTGGGACTGGGCGGCGTAAAGAGCGGATTGGACTTGATGCCCGAGGGGTCAAAGATCGTGGAGGTGGTGACGTTCGGGGACGTCGTCGTCGTGACGTTGGTCGTCGTCGTGTGCGGCACCGTCGTCGTGGTCGTACTCGCGATGGGCACGAACGTCAGCCCCGTACCGGCGACGACCGTGACGAGCGAGCCGGGCACCACCATCTTCGGGTTGTAGCCCATGATGACGGGGCCCTCCAGCGTGCGCTCGACGCGTTGGGCGGCGGCGAGGGCGGGGCTCGTCCAATTGCCGTGCGCGGGCGGCGGCGGACCGCCGTACCAGACGACGGTCTCGTCGACGCGCCCGACCGGGGTGACCGTACTCGCCGAGGAGACGCTAAAGCCACGCTGGCGAAGGCCGACAACGGTCGCGCCGAGCTCGCTCGGTACGCCCGCGCCGTCTTCGACGGCGACCTTAAAGGAGTTCGCCGCGGGCAGGGGTTGACCGGTGAAGGAGTTCGTCGTCGCGCCCACGCCAAAGAGCTGGTCGATTGCCAACTGACCCGTCGGCTCGACCGGGAACTCCACGTCGCCGTAGTAGTAGCCCTGGTAGAGGTACGAACCCGTCTCGACGAGCGTCACGGGGTAGGTCAACTGGGGCACGTTCGCGATTGAGACGTGCGAAAAGACGCGCGCCAAGTGCACCATGAGCCCTTCGCTAAAACCGTTGTCGACCGTGAGGTCGGGCAGCACGGCCGACGCGATGCGCTGATCGGTAAAGGGGTTCGAGAGTCCGCGCTGGGCGACTTGACTCGCCATCACGCGCAAGAACTCGTGCGTGCGACGAATTCTCGCCAAGTCCGAGAGGGCCTCTTGGGGCCAGCTGCGCGGATCGTGATTCGAGGGATTGGGTTGAATCTGGAGGTGGCGGGCGCGCACAACCTGCAGGGCCCGATAGCCATTGAGCAGATAGCAGCCCTTTCGTTCAATATTGAGCCCCGAGTAGGCGTCAAAGATCGGCACGGGAAAGTACATCCGCACGCCACCGAGGGCGTTGACCACGCTCGCGAAGGTGTCAAAGTTCAACTCGACGTAGTGATTGATCGGAATGCCAAAATCCTCTTCGATCGCGTCGACGAGTTGACTGGGCCCTTCGTACAGCGCGGCGTCGATCTTGTTCGCCCCCTCGGCGCGCGCGTTGGGCACGAACAGATCGCGGGGAATCGAGAGCAGCGACACCGCACCGGTCGCCGGGTCCAAGTGCAAAATCATGTCGATGTCGCTGTTGACGCCCGTGACGCCCTGCGAACAGAGCCCGTAGGCCGCGTTTTGGGTCTTCAGGGCGCAGCGACTCGTCGAGCCGATCATCAAGATATTGAGCGAGGGCTCGGACGACGGGTTGACCTGCAGCCCGCGCACGTCTTGGTGGTGCACGAGCGAGCCCAAGTAGTAGTAGTCGCCTACGGCCGCGCCCGCGACGAGCACCACCACCACGCCAAAGGCGATCAGACCACGGCGAAGGTAGCGCCGCGAACGAGAACGAGCACGAGCGCGCGCGTGCCTCGCGCGTCGGCCCCTTGTTCGAGTCGTGGGCTCACGCGGTGGCTCCACGCCGTTGGCGTTGGTGGTCTGCGCGGGCGTGCGGGGGTCACCCGTAGCGCGTCGTGACATGGCGACATCTTACCGACGCGCCTACGCGTGACGGTCTCGCTAGCGCCGCCAAAACGACGGGGGCCGCGCGTGGGCGTGGTAGTGATCAGGAATATTGCGCATGTGATCGTCGAGGTACCACTCGCCCGCGGCGAACTCCCGATCGGCGACGAGCGCGAGTCGTTCGTGCAGTGCCGCTTTGATTTCGAGCCCGGGCGCGGGGTCGTGTGCACGCCAGACGACCATCGGCACCGCGCAGATTGTGCAGTCGGCGATCCAACAGAGTTCGTCTTCGTAGTAGCGCCTCGAGATCTCGGCCGCCTCACAGAGCGGGCACGCGCTCAATTGACGTTGAGCGCGACCGTCGAGTGCCACGCGACGAGCGTGCCCGCGGCGGGCACCTCGGAGAGCACCTTGGTCCACTTCGTCGTGCCCGCGCCGGGGCCGTGGGTCGTGAAGTAGAGCTGGGCGGTGCGAAAGGCGGCGAAGGTCTGCGCCTGATCCATGCCAACGACGTTGGGGACCTTCACCTTAGGGTGGGCGGCCACGGTCGTCGTGGTCGTTGAGGTGGACGTCGAGGTGGAAGTCGCGCTCGGGGTCGTCGTGGTGGTACTCGGGGTCGTGGTGGTGGTCGCCGCCGCCGGGTTCACGCCCTTGGACAGTTGCAGCGTGACCGTCGAGCGCACGGGCACGGCGAGTGGATTGGGCGTTTTCTTGTAGAGCAGTCGCGCGACCTTGCCCGCGGGAATATTCGTCGAGTAAATCGACGATGAGACCGGGCACTGGGCGACCACGTGAACTTTCGCGAGGGCGGCCGTGTCACTCACGCAGTCTTTGCCGAGCAGACCGGTCGGCAGGGTCACGAGCGTGGGACCTTCGGACATGGTCACGTCAATCGTGAGCCCGGACTTCGCGCTGGTGCCGCTTTGGGGCGATTGGGTCACGATCGTGTTCGCCGGGTAGGTGCTCGAGTGCACCTTTGCGGTCTCACTCAAGGTGAAGCCGTCGCCGGCGATGGCGTTACCCGCTTGTTGATAGGTGAGACCAATCAACGAGGGCACCGTGTGATTCGACGTAAACAGTCCGAGCCGCCACGCCGCCCCCGCGCCGACGGCGAGCAACAACACGAGCAACGCAACGAGGTAGGCGCCGACGCGACGACGGGGCTGGCGACGAAAGTCCCGGTCCATCTCGGGACTCGCTTCGTGACGCCCCCCGCCCATGCCGGCGCTCGGACGCGCCGGTCGAAGACGCGGCGCGGACGTACTCGCGACGATCTGGTCGGCCGAGGGTGGGCGAAAGCCAATCGAGGTGCGCGGTTCGTTCGGCGTAAAGCGCGCCAGCAACGGCACGACGCCGCCCAACGCGAGCACGCTGAAGGGCAGTGCGTCACTGACCACGCCCCCGAGACGACTGGCGAAGCCCTCCGCGTCGAGGCGCAGCGCCACGTCGGGCACGGTCGCTTGCGCCAAGATCATGTCGAGCGTGCCGAGTTCGGCGCGAACCGGCAGGGGCGAGGTGAGCCGCGCGCGCAACACCGCCTCGGCCGACGAGCCCTCGAAGGCGACCGCGCCGGTGACGGTTTCGAAGAGAATGAGCGCGAGTGCGTAGACGTCACTCTTGGCGTTGGCGGGTTCGCCGATGGCCTGCTCGGGCGCGAGGTAACGCGCGTCGGCGACGCTCATGTGTTCGCGGTACCCACTCGAGAGTCCCGCGAGCGCCACGTCCGAGACGCGCACGTGCCCCTCCGCGTCAAAGAGCAACTTGGTGGGCGCGAGGGCGCCCAGCACAAAACCGTTCTCGTGCGCGTAAGCGAGCGCACTCGCGACGTCACGGCCGAGGCGCGCCGCGTCGTCGACGCTGAGTCGTTGTCCTTCGTTCATCTTCTCTTCGAGCGAACCGCCCCCGAGGTACTCGGTGATCATGAACATCGAACCCGACTCTTGACCACCGTCAAAAACGCGCGCGAGGTGGGGGTGGCTCAAGGTCGCCGCGCGCACAATGTGATCGCGAAAGGCGCGACGTACCTCTTCGTGGGCGGCGAGCTCGCTGACTAAGACCTTGATTACCACGACGCGCTGGAGCGAGAGGTCCTCGGCACGGTAGACCTCGACGGTGTGACCGACGCCTAAGAGCTCGGCGACCCGGTAGCGACCAGCGAGCACGTGACCGGGAGTATAAGTGGGCGCCATTGCCTCCAACTTACTGAGAACTACGCCAGTGTCGCGGTCCAAGAACCGCTTTCTAGCAGCGTGACGAACTCGCTGGCGGGAATACGAGGTATACCGAGCTCTTGGGCCCTCGTGACCTTGGCAGCCCCCGGCGCCTCGCCCACCACCACGCAGTAGGTCTTCTTCGAGACCGAGCCCGGCGAGGTCCCCCCGCGCGCGTGCACGGCGGCCTCGGCTTCGTCGCGGCTAAAGCCCTCGACGGCCCCGGTCACGACCACGGCGCGCCCGGCGAGGGTCTGGGACACGGGGGCGTCGGTCACCGGCTCGCGCAGCGTCAGTCCCGCGGCGCGCAGCCGCACGAGGCGCGCCGCGGTCTCGTCCTCGCGCAAGTAGGCGTAAAGCGAACCCGCAATGACGGGTCCAATCCCCTCAATGGCCTCGAGCGCTTCGAGCGGAGCCGCCTCGAGCGCGTCGTAGGTCACAAAACGCTTCGTGAGTTCGCGCGCCGCGACCGGTCCAACGTGGCGAATCCCGAGTCCCACCAACACGCGACTGAGGGGCGCCTCTTTAGCCGCCGCGATGGCCGTCACGAGTGCGTTCGCCGAGAGTGCGCCAAAGCCCTCGAGTTCGATGAGGTCGTCGACGCGCAAGAAGAACAGGTCCGCGACGTCGTCGATGAGTCCAAGGGCGAGCAGTTGGGCGACGCGCTGCTCACCGAGTCCTTCGATGTCGAGCGCCGAGCGCGACGCGAAGTGGACGATCTGGGCGAGCCGCTGCGCCGGACAGGCGGGATTGACGCAGTAGGTGTCGCTCTCATCGCCGCGACGCTCGAGCGCCGCGCCACATTCGGGACAGGTCGAAGGAAAGTGCCACGCCTTCGCGCGGCGACGGCCCGGTTCGCGGACCGCGCCGACGACTTCGGGAATGACGTCGCCGGCCTTACGCACGATGACGAGGTCACCGGGGCGCACGTCCTTCAGGGCGACTTGATCTTGGTTGTGCAGGGTCGCCAGCGCGACGGTTGAGCCCGCGACGACGACCGGCTCCAAGACGGCAAAGGGCGTCGCGCGCCCGGTGCGCCCGATCGAGACCTCGATCTTTAAGAGTCGCGTCGTGCGCTCTTCGGGCGGGAGCTTTCGCGCGATCGCCCAGCGCGGAGCGCGACTGGTCGCCCCCAAGGTCTCGCGCAGTGCGAGGTCGTCCACTTTGATCACGACCCCGTCGATGTCGTAGTCGAAGTCGTGGCGATGCGTTTCGAACCATTCGCTGCGCGAAAGGACGCCGCTCTCGCCCACGACGCGCAACGCCTCGGGGGCGGTTAAAAAGCCCCACGAGGCGAGCTGGTCGAGCGTGTCGAGGTGGGTCGTACAGCTGAGCGTCGTCGCGAGCGGGGCCAGCTGGTAGGCGAGAAACGAGAGCGAACGACTCGCCGTGACGCTCGGGTCCTTTTGGCGCAGCGAACCGGCCGCGGCGTTGCGAGGGTTGGCGAACTCCTTTTGGGCGAGCGCGCGCTGGCGTTCGTTGAGCGCGGCAAAGTCGGCGTGGGAGAGAAAGACCTCGCCGCGCACTTCGAGCCGGCCGGTCACGCCCGCGAGTGTCCTCGGCACGTTCGTAATCGTGCGCACGTTGTCGGTGACGTCCTCGCCCACTCGCCCGTCGCCCCTCGTCGCCGCGCGGACGAGTTCGCCGTCGTCGTAGGTGATCGCCAGCGCCAGGCCGTCGATCTTGGGCTCGACGACGTAGGCGAGTGACTCGCTCGCCACACCCGCGAGCCGGGCCGTGCGCTCGCACCACGCGCGCAGTTCCTCGGGGTCAAAGACGTTGTCGAGACTGAGCATCACCTCACCGTGGACGACGGGGCTAAAGACGCTCGACACCGGTGCGCCGACGTGTTGGGTGACCGACGAGGCGTCGGCGAGGGCGGGGTTGCTCGCTTCGAGCGCGTGCTCGCTTCGAGCGCGCGCAGTTCGCGCACCAACGCGTCGTAGTCGGCGTCGGGAATCTCGGGCGCGTCGTCTCTAAAGTACGCCTCGTTATGGCGTGCGATCTCCTCGCGCAGCCAGCGTGCGCGCGCGGCGTCGCTCACCGACGCACGACCAGCGCCGCCCCTTCAACCAGGTCCGGCTCTTCGAAGCGGTAGAACACCACGGACTGGCCCTGGGCGACGGGGCGAGCGGGCGCGTCGAGTTCGAGCCACCACCGCGCACCGCGGCGTAACGTCGCGGGTTTGGCGATGCCGTGCGCACTCCACTGCGCGACGACGCGCGTGCCGTCAGCCAGGGGCTCGCGCGCGAAGGTCATCGACTCCTCGTCGAGCTCGAGGGTCGTCACGACGACGTCGTCGAGGCGTCCCACGAAGACCCTGTTCGTCGCGAGGTCCACACGCTGAACGAAGCGACGCTCGCCGTTGCGAGCGGGCACGACCCCGCGGCGCTGGCCGACCGTGACGAGTTCGGCGGCGTCGGTCGCGCCGACGACTTCGCCGCTCGACACGTCAACGAAGGTCGCGGGCGTGAGCGCGATGCGTTCAGCGAGAAAGTGCTCGCGGCCCTTGCTCGACTCGATAAAACAGACGTCTTGGCTGTCGGGCTTGTCCCAGGTGCGCATCCCGAGGCGCGCCGCTTCGTCGCGCACTTGGGCTTTGGTGAGGTGTCCAATGGGCAGGTGCAACATTTCGAGTTGGGACTCTTGGAGATAACCGAGCACGTAACTCTGATCTTTCTGGGGATCGGCGCCGCGCACCAGACTCGCGCGACCGTGTCGCGATTCGACGCGCGCGTGGTGGCCGGTCGCGAGCGCGTCAAAGCCCAGTCGCTTCGCGCGCTCAATCAAGAGATCGAACTTGACGTGTCGGTTGCACTCGATGCAGGGATTGGGTGAGTGGCCCTTCGCGTAGCCCGCGACGAAGGGGTCGACCACGAGGCGTTCGAACTCCTCGGTGTAGTTAAAGACGTGGTGGGCGAGGCCCAGCTGCTGGGCGACGCGGCGCGCGTCGTCGACGTCTTTGACTGAGCAACAGCCCGAGTCCGAACTGCCCCCCCAGAGCTTCAAGGTGGCGCCGACGACCTCGTGTCCCTGCTCGACGAGCAGCGCGGCCGCGACCGAGGAGTCGACGCCGCCACTCATGGCCACCAGTATCTTCACCCTCGTAGTCTGCCAGCCGACCTCGGACTCGGTGGTTTCGGCGCCCATGGACAGGCGCAGCGATCCCTTGGCGCGTTCGTGCTCGACGCCCATCGCCGCGAGGACGTGACTCGACTGCTGGGCGCCACTCGAGCAACTCGCCGCCGCCGAGGCGGCGACGCCCGCTTGATCGAGCAAGAAGAGTAGTTCGTCGCTCGCGACACCTTCGAAGGTCACGTGCACCGTGCCGGGCACCTTGAGCGCGCGGGGCGCCGTGATCAAGCACCCGGGCAAGAAACTCAGCGCGCTCGTCAGCGTCATTTGCAAGTCGAGCACCCGATCGACGGTCGCGCTCAGTTCACGCTGCGTGAGCTCGAGCGCCGTCGCGAGTCCCACCGCCGCGGCGACGTCGACCGTGCCTCCGCGCCGTCCACGCTCTTGACCGCCCCCGGGCATCATCGCCTCGAGCGCGACGTCGTTTCGCACAATGAGAGCGCCGCTATTGACCGGCCCGCCGACCTTGTGCGCACACAGTGAGACGAGGTCGCTCGTCGCGGTCACGGTCGCCAAGTTCAACCACGGCGCCGCCGCGACCGCGTCGGTGTGGGTAAGCGCCTCAGTTTCGATGGTCGTCTTGGTCATGACGTTCACGCCGTCGAGGGGCTGGCGAACACCGGTCTCGTTGTTGACCGTCATCACCGACACGAGCGCGGTCTCGGGCGTGATGAGTTCGCGCAGTTGGTCGAGATCCACCACGCCCTGGTCGTCGACGTCGACGTAGCGCACGAGGACGTCGTCGTAGTCGTGTTCGAGCATGCGCGCCGCGTCTAAGACGGCGTGGTGCTCGACGCGCGAGACCAACACTTCACTGCGCGCGTGGTGGCGCCGGTGGGCCTTCACGACGCCCTCGAGGGCGAGTTGACACGATTCGGTGCCCCCCGCGGTGAAGATCACCTCGGAGGCTTTGGCGCCGACGAAGTCCGCGACCACGTCGCGCGCCTCTTCAATGGCGCGCCTCGCCTCGCGCGCGGCGCGGTGACTGCCCGAAGGATTCGCGACCACCCCCACCTGCCAGGGCGCCATGGCCGCGTGCACCTCGGGCCGTCGAGGGGCGGAGGCGGCGTGATCGAAGTACAGCAGTTCGCTCATGCGACGAAGAACGACTTGGCGTTGGTGAACTCGCGCGTACCAATCGTCGAGAGTTCCCGGCCAAAGCCCGAGTTCTTCGTGCCCCCAAAGGGCAGCTCGGGCATCGAGGCGACGAGCGCGTTGGCAAAGACGACCCCCACGTCAAGCCCGGCGATCGCGGCGTCAATCTCGCGCTCGTCCTCGGCCCAGATCGAGCCCCCGAGGCCCCAGGGCGTGTCGTTCGCGAAGGCGAGGGCGGCGTCGAGGTCGTCAACGACCTTCACGACGGCGACCGGACCAAAGAGCTCCTCGCAGTTTGCCCGCGAGTCCGCCGGCACGTCGACGAGCACGGTCGCGGGGTAGTAAAACCCGGTGCCGTCTTTGGCCGCGCCACCGGTCAGCGCCATCGCCCCCTTCGCAATGGAGGCCGAGACCTGGGCGGCGAGGAGGTCGCGCTGGGCGCGACTGACGAGCGGGCCGAGCGCCGTGGCGGGCTCCATCGGATCGCCCAGCGCGACGGCGGCCATGGCGGCGGTGAAGCGCTCGAGGAACTCGTCGGCTCGTTCGCGCACGACGATAAAGCGCTTCGAGGCGATGCAGGCTTGGCCGTTGTTTTGAATTCGCGCACTCACCGCGAGGGGCACGGTGTGGTCGAGATTCGCCGAAGCGGCGACGATAAAGGGGTCCGAGCCACCGAGTTCGAGCACGCACTTCTTTAAGTGCTGGCCCGCGAGTTCGGCGACCGAGCGACCGGCGCGCTCCGAGCCGGTGAGCGAGACGGCGCGCACGCGAGGGTCCGCGATGACGTTGGGTACCTGGTCGACCTCGACGAAGAGACTCGTGAGCACGTGAGCGGGAAAGCCCGCGCGCACGAACAGCTGCTCGAGGTAGCGCGCCGAAGCGGGCACGTTCGGCGCGTGCTTGAAGGCCACGACGTTGCCCGCCATGATCGTGGGTACCGCCATGCGCACGACCTGCCAGAGCGGAAAGTTCCAGGGCATCACGGCAAAGATCACCCCAATGGGGTCAAAGCGCACCCCGCTGCGCGAACCAGAGGTCGCGATCGGTTCTTCGGCGAGCATGGCCGCGGCGTGCTCGGCGAAGTAGCGCATGGTTTGGGCGCACTTGGCGGCTTCGCCCTTCGCGGCGGCGAAGGTCTTACCCATCTCTTCGGTCATCATCGCCGCGACGACGGGCACCTCGCTCTCGAGAAGCTCGGCCGCGCGACGCATCAGTTCTTCGCGCGTCGCCATCGCGGTGGCGCGCCAGGTGGCGTAGGCGTCGTTACAGCGCGCGAGCGTCTCGTCGATTTCGCGCGCGTTCAAGGTCGGGTACTCAGCGAGTACCTCTTCGGTCGCGGGGTTCGTGGCAACAAAGGGCATGGCCCTAGTCTGCCAGGAGTACCGTGCTCGCCACCCGAGGCGAGTCCATCGCCCGAAAGTACGACGGCGCGCGCCAGAGCACCAGTACCAACAGCGATCCCAAGAGTGCGGCCGCACCGAGGGTCACGCTGCGCACCCCTAAGGATTTGGCCAGCGCACTCTGGAGCAGGGCGCCAAAGGGAAAAAAGATCGACAAACTCAGGGTGTAGAGCGCGAGAATGCGCGAGCGTTCGGCGACGGGCGCGTGCAGCTGGACGGTGGTGTTGAGCCCCGTCAGTGAGCCCACGTACGCACCGCCCACCACGTAGAGCGCGACGACCGACCACGCGAGCGACGGCGCGAGCGCGTAGAGCGCGTCGGCGAC
>NCBD01000147.1 GCA_002255315.1 Actinobacteria bacterium 21-64-8
GTTCTCCCAGGCGGGTGTCACCCGCCGTGAGCATGGCGCCCACGACGTCAATGACGAGTTGGGCCGCCTCGAGCTGCGGTGGCGTTTCGCTGAGGCGAAGCGCCCCTAGTTGCAAAAGGACGAAAAGGTGATTGCCTAAAAGCTCCTCCACGGGTGTCGCGCGCAAGTAGGCAACTTCCTGGTCAATCTGCTCGTCGGGTCGCTCGGCGTCACTCACGGAACTACGGTAGACGCTCCGATGCGCGCGCGCGACTAACGGGGGCTGGAGGTCTAGGGGACCGTGAAGGGCGCGCGAGAACCCTCGAGGCTCCGTGTCTGCTAGCCTGAGACGGTTGTTCACCGCAAGTGAGGTCAGCAGTGCTGACTTCCACCCCGCCACTGTCGTGCGTCTGGGTCCTAGGTCGTTTGCGCCTCGCTTGCCGTGGCGGCACCCGTAGGGTGTCGTTCAGAGCAAGGAGAAAGTTATCGCAACAGTGCCCGGAGACCACCGAGTCAATGACCGCATCCGCGTGGACACCGTCCGCCTGATTGACCAAGAAGGCAATCAACGAGGTGTCATGGCCACCCGAGACGCCCTGGCTCTCGCGCGAAGCCTGGACCTCGATCTCGTGGAGATTGCGCCCACCGCGCAACCCCCGGTGTGTCGCATCATGGACTACGGAAAGTTCAAGTTTGACGAGGCTCAAAAAGCCAAAGAGTCACGACGCAAGTCGCTGAACGTCGGCGTGAAGGAGATGAAGTACCGCCCGAAAATCGGCGCCGGTGACTTCGCCACCAAAACCCGTCTCGTTGAGAAATTCTTGAGCGAAGGTCACAAGGTCAAAGTCACGATCATGTTCCGTGGACGCGAGTCTGCGCACCCTGAACTAGGCAAAAAGATTCTTGACCGAATCGTGGAGCATTTAGATGAGGTCGCGAAAGTTGAGTCGGCGCCCAAGCTCGACGGACGCAACATGATCATGGTGCTCGGGCCGGACAAGAAGGTCCGCTCGAAAACCACCGAAGAACCGAAGGCGGCCACGCCGTCACCGGTGGCGGTCGTCGCCACTACTGAAGTACTGAACGAGGAGAGTTGAAATGCCCAAGATGAAGACGGACTCAGGCGCGAAAAAGCGCATCAAAGTCACGGGGAGCGGTCGACTTCGTCGGCGTAAAGCGTTCCGTGGTCACCTGATGGAAAAGAAGAGCTCGGTGCGTTCGCGTCGACTCGGTAAAGAGGCGGACATCAGCCCCGGTATCGAGAAGAACATCAAGCGCATGTTGGGCCTGTAGGACGCCAGAGAGAGTAGAGGACACACCATGGCTCGTGTAAAGAGAGCGGTTAACGCCAAGAAGCACCACAAGGCCGTACTTGAAGAGGCGAAGGGTTACTACGGAGACCGTAGCCGTACGTTTCGTGCCGCCAATCAGGCCGTCCAACACGCGGGGGTTTACGCCTTCCGAGACCGTCGTGCACGCAAGGGCGAGATGCGCAAGCTCTGGATTCAGCGCATCAACGCGGCGACGCGCCTGCACGGGATGAGCTACAGCCGATTTATTGCGGGGCTATCCGCCGCGGGTATTGAGGTAGACCGCCGTATGCTGGCCGATTTGGCCGTCAACGACGCCGCCGCGTTCGGCGCACTGGTCGAGCAGGCCACGACGGCCCTGGCTCAGTAGGTCATCACGATTGAGGCGCTGAGTTCGTCGCACCAACGGGTGCGGCGACTCCGCCGACTCGCGAACAAGCGCGCGCTTCGTTGGAGCGAGGGCGTCTGCGTTATTGAGGGACCTGACCTCGTCGAGTCGGCCCTCGAGTCCGGTGTCGAGTTTGAGGCGCTCTACGTCAGCACCGACGTCGCCGAGGGCTCGCGGTCGCCGCTCGTGACTCGTTGCCTAAATGCGGGCGTACGCGTTTTCGCACTACAGCCAGCCGTGTTTAGTCGCGTTGCCGATACCAAAACGCCCCAGGGACTCCTCGCGACGGTGCGCATGCCCGTGGCGACTCTCGCGGCGCTCGAGCGCGTAACTACCCTGATCGTGCTCTGTGACGTGCAAGACCCTGGCAACGCGGGAACCATTATTCGCTCCGGCGACGCCGCGGGCGTGAGTGCGGTCGTGCTCTGTGGTCAAAGCGTTGACCCTTTTAACCCCAAGACCCTTCGCGCGAGTGCAGGTTCGGTGTTTCACCTCCCACTGGTGGTTTGTGCGTTTGACGATCTGGTGGCGTTCTGCGCGGAACGCAAAATTCAAATGGTCGCGTCACTCGCGCGGCACGGCCTCAGCCCTCGTGAAGTCGATCTCGCTCGGGCCTCAGCTCTGTTGATTGGCAACGAGGCAACGGGACTCGCGCACGAGCAGATCGAGGCGTGTTCACTGCGAGTCACGATCCCCATGGCCGGCGCAGCCGAGTCGCTCAACGCGGGGGTCGCCGGTGCACTGCTGGCCTTCGAAGCCCTCTATCAGCGTCAAGGCGCGAGCGACATCGCGCCACGTTCTAGCCTCTAGAGCATGCCCGACGTCCCCTTGCGCGAACTCGACACCTTCGTCGCCGACTCGCTGGCGTTGATAGGCGACCTCGCGAGTCTCGAAGTGGCACGTGACGCGGAGGCTCCCCTCATTGGCAAGCGTTCGCCGTTGGCGTTGTGGCAGCGGTCTCTGGGTGACCTCGAGCCCGAGGCACGCCGCGACGCGGGCGCACGCCTTCAAGAAGCTCGTCGCATCCTCGAAGCCGCGCTGGCGGCGCGTGTCGCAACGCTGCGGCGCGAAGAGCGCGACGCGCGACTCGAGCGTGACGCGCTCGACCTAGGCGACGTCGTGACCGAAGGCATGTTGTGGCCCCTGAGCGAGGGGCGAGCTGGACTCGTCGCGCGCACCCAGCGAGAGCTCGAGGATGTCTTTATCGCCATGGGCTTTCAAGTCGCCGATGGCCCCGAGGTGGAAAGTGACTGGTACAACTTCGAGGCGCTCAACATGCCGCCGGCGCATCCCGCGCGAGGGATGTGGGACACGTTTTACGTCGAGCTGGGCGAACCCGAGACGGTCGTGTTGCGAACCCACACCTCGCCGACGCAAATCCACCTCATGGAGGCGGCCGTACGTGACGCGACTCTGCCCATTCATTCGGTGATGCCCGGACGCTGCTATCGGCGCGACACC
>NCBD01000148.1 GCA_002255315.1 Actinobacteria bacterium 21-64-8
AGAGGGGCGCTCCACGTCACCGTAGCGGTGGCGTTACCCGCCACCACATTCGCGAGTACGGGGGCAGTCGGGTCGGCCGGGGCCGAAAAGGCCGCGAGGCTGCTCGGCGTGGCGCCAAAGGTGCCCTCGCCCGTCGGTCCGTTGTAACCATTCTCACTTTGACTCGCGTCGCAGAGATACGTCGCGCACGTCGCGTTCGCGCCCGAGCTCACTTGGTACATCGAGGACTGATTGGTGTAGAGCAACTGAGCGGGCGCGACGTTCGCTGATCCGTTCGCGCCGGCGAGACCATAGAGAGCACTGACGACGGCGGCCGCCACACTCGTGCCTCCCGCCACCGACATCATGGGACCACTCGAGGCGTCGTACACCCACACTCCGGTATTGGGATTAGCGACGGCGGCAACGTCGTTGACGCTGCGGTGCGCGCAGAGCGTGTCGTGTTGCCACGCGGGCTTAGGCTCGTACGCGCTGCAACCTGACCCCGTGCCCGACCACACCGACTCGCTGCCGGAGCGTGTTCCCAGCTTGGTCGTCTGGAGCAAAGTGGTGCCACCAACGGCGACGACGTTCGGCGCGGCGGCGGGAAACTGAACGCCGTATCCGTTATCGCCCGCCGCCGCCACGATGGGCACGCCGGGGTGGTCAAAGTAGGTCGTCGCGAAATTGACTTCGCTCGCGAACTCCGTCGAACCATAAGAGTTGGACACGACGTTGGCCCCAAGACTGACCGCGGCATTCACTGCGGTACCAAGATCCGTCATCGAGGCCGACTGCGCTTCGACGACGAGAATTTGGCAGTTCACGCACAGTGCACTGATCATCTCGACGTCGGTGGCAGTCTCAAAGCCCCACCCTTGGTTCACGGCGGGCAGGGGCGACGACTGACCTTGCTGGTTGACCTGCTCAAAGACGCATCCCGTGTTCGACGATTGAACCGAACCACGAACGCACGCCGGTAAACCAAAATAGGCCCGGTAGTAGTTAAGGTCACTAAAAAGAGCGGGGTTGTTGTAGGCGTCGACGACGGCAACGACGCGACCGGCCCCGTTGTTCGACGCACTCCCCAGCGCGCGAGCGTTGTAGGCCGACTGGAGAAAGGCTGGTGAATAGGCCCCGTTGTCTCCAAGCAGGTTCGAGGGCGTGGCGAGCGCGCCCGGTGCGGGGGCGTGGGTCGTCGCCGCGACGTCGCGTCGCACGAGAAGATCACACCGCGCATAACCGGCCGACTGGACCTTCGAGCAAGCGGGGCTGGTCACGGAGTTCGCTAGCGTTTGCGGCGCCCGTAGCGGCGTCGTCACGGCCGTTGCCGTAACACCTCGCTCGGCCGTGGCGCTCGCGGCGAGCGCGGGTAACGCTACGAAAGAGGACGTCAAAATCAAGGCGAAAGTCATCGATTCAACTGCTCGCTTCATGTCACCCTCCTCTCCACGACTCGCGTTTGACCAGCGCGCGACGTCCACTTACGAGATTGGCGACAACGGGTCAAATTGTCACGAGGCGCATGGACCATTTAGTGGCGTGATTTCCACCATTGGGGACTTAGTGCGCGCGGACCAACGGTGTAAAAATTGCCTAGTTGCGCCGCCGTCGCGCACTAGTGCAATTGATTCAACGCGGCAAGTCGAGTCGCTTCGTTGCTCAGCGCGTCATCATGGTGTGAGATCGCCACGTGGCCCGCGCCGCGAGCAGTGGTGGCTACGATGATTACGACGCCTTCACTCTGTGGCTGTTCGAGCGCTGCGCGTCTTCGAGGGGAGGTACGGAAATGCTGACTCGTCACACGAGCCGCGTAGTGGGCTCTGTTGCATTGGTCGTGGGGATCACGCTGGCGGGCGCGCTACCCAGCACCGTCGGCGCGGCGACGAAGCCGAAATTGGTGGTGACGCCCTCGGCCAAGTTACGTGACGGTGAGCGCGTGACGGTGTCGGGTCACGGCTTCAAACCCGGAGACAGCATCTATCTCGTCGAATGCCTCGCGAGCGCAAAGAACTCATTAGGTTGCGACCTGGCCACGGCGACACCGGCGACGATTACCGCCAAAGGAGTGTTACCCAAGACCACATTCAAGATCGTCACCGGCAGGGTTGGTCCTAAATCCTGTGGCATCTCGAAGGCGACGTTGAAGACTTGCGCGATTAGTGCGGGCAACGCCTCGGGCGGCGACACGGCGGTGGCGCGAATTACCTTCATTGCGCCAAAGGCGAAGAAGTAGCGAGCACACCCTGAGCGCTCTCTCGAACGACGGCGGCGCAACCCCACCGCGGTGGCGCATAAGGAGCGAGCGCCGATGAAGCGCGCGTCGTGGCCGGAGCGCTTTGGCGCAAACCTCGGCTTTGGCGCGCTGCTCGCGGTACTTTTTTTAACCTTTCTCGATAACACAGTCGCCAGTGCGGTGCTCACCAACGTCCAGTCACAATTGCACGCCGGCGTGACGGAGCTGCAGTGGGTGGTTGGCAGCTACGCACTCACTTTCGCGAGTTTGATGCTGCTCAGTGGATCGCTCGCCGACAGTTTTGGGCGCAAGAAAGTCATGTTGGTGGGCGTGGGTATTTTCTGTGTGGGTTCGGTCGTCGCCGCAATCGCCAACTCGACCAACCAACTCATTGTGGGTCGCGTGATCATGGGCGTTGGCGCCGCCGCGTCCGAGCCGGGCACGCTGTCCATGATCCGACACCTCTTTCCCAACGACCGCCATCGAGCCCGGGCACTGGGCGCGTGGGCCGCGGTATCGGGCCTCGCCCTCGCGATGGGTCCGGTGCTCGGGGGGATACTGGTTGGACTGTGGTCGTGGCGCGCCGTCTTTTGGTTCAATTTGATTTTTGGCCTCGCGGCGCTGCTCGTCGCCGCGCTCACCTTGCCCGAAAGTGTGAACGCGACGCGACGGCGTGTGGACGCTGGCGGTTTCGTGGTGGGCGCCCTGGCGCTCGGTCTCGCCACCTTCGCCACCATCTTTGGTGAATCGGCGGGCTATCGCAGTGCCAGCGTCGTGACGCTGTACGTCATCAGCGGGCTCTTGGCGTTGCTCTTTTCCTTCATCGAGCGCCACACGCTCGAACCAATGCTCAATCCGAGCTTTTTTGGTCAGCGAGCATTCTCG
>NCBD01000149.1 GCA_002255315.1 Actinobacteria bacterium 21-64-8
CCGAAGCCGCGCAAGTCGACGGCGAACACTCGGTGACTCACAGCCAGTAATGGGATGAGTTTGTGAAAGGTCCACCAGGTCTCCGGGAACCCGTGGACCAAAAGGATTGGAGATCCGACGGAGCCAGCGGACACGTAGTGAATCGTGGCACCGTTGACCTGCGCCGGTTGACGTCCCCTGAAGTGGTGTAATTCTGACGGTCCGTCATGAAGACGGGCCACCGGAGCAATCTTGACGTGTCAGACCAATGGCACGAAAGGACAACTCCGATGACCCACCACGATTTTGACCCATCTGAACTACTCGGTGCGCTGCGTGAGCGGCCCGACCTCGATCTCGTGCGCGAGATGGTCGGGTTCCTCTACCAGGCCCTGATCGACGCCGAGGCGACCGGGGTGATCGGCGCCGAACTCCACGAGCGCTCCGCCACCAGGATGACGAGGCGCAACGGCTCACGGTCGCGACGCCTCTCGACCAAGGCCGGCGACCTCGATCTCAAGATACCCAAGCTGCGCAAGGGCTCGTTCTTTCCCTCGGTGCTCGAGCGTCGACGTCGGGTCGACCAGGCCCTCTACGCCGTGGTGATGGAGGCCTACGTCCACGGGGTCTCCACGCGAAAGGTCGACGACCTCGTCACGGCCCTGGGGGTGGACGCGGGGATCTCTAAGTCCGAGGTCTCGCGGATCTGCGCGGCGATGGACGAGGAACTCGAGGCCTTTCGCACCCGTCCCCTCGACGGCGCGGCCTTTCCCTACCTCTTCCTCGACGCCACCTACGTCAAGGCTCGGATCGGGGGTCGCGTGGTGAGCCGCGCCGTCGTCGTGGCGACCGGGGTCAACTCTCACGGGGACCGCGAGGTCTTGGGACTCGCCATTGGTGACTCAGAGGAGGAGGTCTTCTGGGCCGAGTTCCTGCGCTCGCTGCGCACCCGTGGTCTGCACGGGGTGCGACTGGTCACGAGCGACCACCACCTGGGACTCAAGGCGGCGATCTCCAAGGTCCTGCTCGGGGCCGCCTGGCAGAGGTGTCGGGTGCACTTTTTGCGCAACGTTCTAGCGAAGGTCACCCGCGCCCAGGGCCCCATGGTCGCCGCGGCCATTCGCACGATCTTCGCCCAGCCCGACGCCGATCATGTCCGTGCTCAGCTGCGCGAAGTCGCCAAGACCCTGAAGCGACAATTCCCTGACGTGGCCAACATGCTCCTTGACGCCGAGGCGGACCTCACGGCGTTCGCGGACTTCCCGGTCGCCCACTGGGTCAAGGTTTGGTCCACGAACCCACTCGAGCGCGTCAACGCCGAGATCAAGCGGCGCACAAGAGTCGTCGGGATCTTCCCCAACGACGCCGCCGCTCTACGACTCATCACCGCCGTCCTCGTCGACCAGCACGACGAGTGGCTCGTCTCCGAGCGTCGCTACCTCTCCGAAGAGTCCATGGTGCAGCTCAACGAACTCGAGCGCAAGAACGACGTGGCGCTGGCCAGCGTGTCATGACAGAATGGACGCGCGTTGAGATTGCTTCACCCAAAGTGACACCACTCGGCGGGACGTGATCTCGTCGCCTTGCAAATCTCGCGACCGTTGGGTTCTGCGAGCGTGAACGTTCAGGACTTGTGGTGGGTCTGTGAGAATTCTGGGTCTTCCGGTTATAGCGGGGAGGGCCATTCCCGTCACCGGACGACAATCGAGTCGAGCAGTCTGAAATTGGGCTTGCCGGCGTAGAGCAGAGCTCGTATTCGAAAGTTCTCGAAGTTGGTGAACCCGAAGGCCACACGTTTGACTCTCTTCAAGAGATTGTTCATTCCTTCGGTAGGGCCGTTAGAGACCCGGGCCTGGTGCCAGGCGGTGATCTGATCGAACCAGTTGCGCAGTGTGCGAGACAGTGTGCGAAGTTCGGGCGGGGACGATTTCTTCGCACACTGATCGATGATGTCGCGCAACAGATCGGCCGCTTGTTCAGCGTCGGCGGTCTCGTAGAAGCGCGATGGCCTCCTTGACGCCGTAGGCGAGGGCGACCTCGCCCTCGGGGTCTCCCAGGGCGAGCAGACCCTCGAGTCGGGCCTGCAACTGCGGGTCCGACGCCGTGGCCTTGATCACGAGCAACTTGCGGGCCTTGTAGAGGGGCTCGCCGCTGCGCCCGCGGTGACCGAGTTGGACCTGTTGGACGCGGCGTCGACACTCGTCGAGCGCCAAGAGGGCGTGACGCATCACGTGGAAGCGGTCGATCACCCGGGTGGCTTTTGGCGTGACGACCTTGAAGACGGCGTTGTAGGTGCGCGACATGTCGAGGCACCCGTATTGCAGGCGACCCTTGACGTGCTCGGGCTGGTCGTGCAGCCAGCGCGCCACCTCGGGAAAGTCCCTGGTGGGAATGGCGTCGATGAGTTGGTTGTTCACCACGTCACACACCGTCGTCGACCAGTGCTTGTGCTTGAAGGGCCCCTCGCGCGAGAAGAGCGTCTCGTCGAGACCAATGGCCGTGGTCTCCTTCAAGCGTTTGGTGTCGGCGCTCATGAGGGACTCGCCGTAACGGCGCA
Organism: Actinobacteria bacterium 21-64-8; assembly: GCA_002255315.1. Lineage (GTDB taxonomy): Bacteria > Actinomycetota > Acidimicrobiia > Acidimicrobiales > RAAP-2 > RAAP-2. The sequence continues at coordinate 2,537 of NCBD01000149.1, forward strand.
TGGCGGTGTTGACCGAGTCCCAACTGGTGTGGAGAGTGTGGGCCAGGTGAGAGATGTGCTGACCCGAGCCGATCTCTCTCACCACCCACTTGGCCGCTCGCGTCGTCAGCCGACAACCCACCGCGGCGATGCGGTGATCGCCGCGGGTGAAGGACTTCACGGGACACTCGTGGTTCGTGCAGACCAGACGGTGCTTCTTCCACAGGATCGTCATGGGAACGCCACCGAAGGGCAGGTCGCAGTAGGCGACCACGGGACGGTCCTTCACCCGGGTGGGGCCGTCGCACCTCGGGCATCGCGGGTCGGTGAGGACCTGTTCAATGGCGATCTCGCCCACCGGACCGCGCCGGGCGTAGTAGAGGATCCGCACGTCCTTGAGACCGACGAGGTGGGTGACGATCTCGTTAGGATCGACGTGCACAGAGGCGCTGATTTTCTTTTTCTTCACACATCAAGACTGAAGCGCCTCTTTGCTTCACCGGCGGATACCCGCAATGTCCGATGCCTTCTCAGCCAATGGCTTTCGAGTCAGACCCCGCTAGAACCG
>NCBD01000016.1 GCA_002255315.1 Actinobacteria bacterium 21-64-8
GACCTCGAATCGCTCGGTGGCGAGGGTGAACAGACGGCACTCGCGCTCGTGGAGCGCGAAGACGAAATTCTTAGTCGACTCACCGAGATGAATGCGTCGCCCTTAAGTGCACTGAACTCATTGCGCGACATGGCTAACGCCTTCGAAGTTGATCGCGCGCACGAATCGCAGCCGCTCATGCCGCTCGCCACGATTTCGGTCACGGAAGATATGGCGACCGCCATGCGACTGCACGCGTTGGGGTGGAAGAGCGTGTACCACGATCATCTCCTGGCCCACGGCATGGCTCCCGAAGATCTGGGCTCATCGCTGCAACAACGCTTGCGCTGGGCCCAGGGCACGCTCCAAGTCATGTTGCGCGAGAACCCACTTGTTAAACGTGGGTTGAGCGCAGCGCAGCGCCTGATGTATTTCGCGACGATGTGGAACTATTTGTCGGGCTTCGCCAACCTCGTTTTCGTCGCGGCGCCCGTCGCGTACCTGGTTTTCAATGAGCGCCCGGTACACGCGTACTCGACCGTGTTTTTATGGCACCTCTTGCCCTACATCATTTGTAATCAGGCAATGTTCATGGTCATTAGTTGGCGGAGGGGAAAGAAAAATAACATTCCCACCTGGCGGGGCCAGCAGTACAGCTTCGCGCTCTTTCCTCTGTGGATTCGAGCCACCGTCACGACCTTCGCGAACGTCTACTTCGGGCGACCGCTCGGCTTCGTCGTGACACCCAAGACTCGCGAAGAGACCTCGACTGCCAAAATGCTCAAATTGGTGTGGCCACAGATCGCCACGATGGCCATCTTGCTAATCTCGACCGTCATCGGACTGGTCAAACTTTATTTAGGCACCGCGCCCAGTATCGAAGGAACGTGGCTCAATGTAGTATGGGTTGCGATTGACGTTCTCTGGATGAGCGTCGTGTTTCGCGCCGCTAGTTACCGAGGATACGAGGCCCACAAGTCATGACGACTTTTGATCTACAAACCATCAACGCGACCCTCGTTATTCGTCCCGAGGGTCGCCTTGACCTCGTCGCCGCCCCAGAACTTCGCGAGCTCGTCGCGAAATCAGTCGCCGATGGCATCGTGAAAATTGTGGTTGACCTTCACGACGTTGACTTTCTTGACTCGTCGGGTCTGGGCGCGTTGGTCACTGGTCTAAAGACGACGCGTCAAGCCGGCGGTAACTTACGCATCGCGCGCGCGACTGAACAGACGTTGATCGTGCTCGATCTGACGATGATGCAACAGGTGCTCTTCCCCTACCCGAGCGTTGACGAAGCGATTGGGTCGCCGTGAGTATTGTCTTGATTCATCTCCACGCCGACTTGACGGGCACTGAGGAGTCGCTCACGTCGATGCACGAACTCTTCGCCAAGCTCTGGGACGGAGCTCCGGAGGTGACGACGCGAGATCGCGCGCTCTTTTCCATTGCCGTCGCCGAAATAGCGGCCAACGTTATAGAGCACGGCCGCGAGCGTTACGACGATTGGAAGCTCGACCTCAAGGCTTGTGACGATCATCTTGAGGCGTCGATTCGCCACCCCGGACCGCTTGTTGCCGGGGCACTCACCAAGTGGACGATGCCCGAAGAGTCAGCCGAAGGCGGTCGCGGACTCGCGCTCGCGGCGGCGGCGTCGACGCTGCACTACTCGCACTCGACGGACCCCGAAGGCAGTGAGTGGCGTGTCGTGCACGCCCTCGCCTGCTAAAAGAAAACGGCGCAGAGATCGTAGATTTCGCGTGGCACCTGGCGTTGGCCCACGGCCACGGTGCTGAGTGACGCCAAGACGACGCGGGCGTCGCGCACCACGGGTATTGTGCCAAACTTTCCCGCGATGAGCGCTTCGTAGGCGCCGGCCGCCACGCGCGTGGACCAGATACGGTCGTAGGCGGTGGGGCTACCACTTCGCTGCAGGTGTCCCAGCACTGTCGTGCGAACCTCTAAGTCACCTTCGGCTTCGATCTGTGCGGCGACGAACTGTCCGACCCCGCGCGACGCGAGGCGAACGCCACCTACACCTTCGCTGGAGAGTGCGCCTGACTCCACACCTCCCAAGGTCTCGAGATTGACGCCTTCGGCGACGACCACGATCGAGTAACCAAGTCCGGCGCGTCGACGCCGTTTAATGTGCTCGAGTACGTCACTCATCGCCATGGGAAATTCGGGAATCAAGATGAGGTCGGCGCCACCGGCGAGGCCGCCGAGCGCGGCGACCCACCCCGTCGAGCGACCCATCGTTTCAACCACCATCACTCGGTGGTGTGAAGCGGCCGTCGTGTGGAGCCGATCGAGGGACTCAGAGACGAAGGAAATCGCCGAGTCAAAGCCAATGCAGAAGTCGGTGCCGGGTAGGTCGTTGTCGAGCGTTTTGGGCACCCCAATGACGGGCGCTCCACGCTCGGCGAGCCAGTTCGACACCCGTTGCGTGCCGTCGCCGCCGATGGCGATGAGCGCGTCGAGGTGTTCGCCGATCGCGGCGAGCACTTGTTCGCGGCCACCCTCGGGATGATCGAGATCGAAGCGAGCCGTACCGAGCAGCGTGCCGCCGCGCCCCACGACACCGCGTAGTTGTTCGGGGCGCAGCGCTACACCGGTGAACTCCTGGGCGAGTCCGGCCCAGCCATTAGTAACCCCAATGATCTCGTGGCCGTCGCGCCACGCCAGTTCACCGATGGCGCGAATAGCCGCGTTCAGCCCAGGGGCGTCACCGCCCGCCGTCAAAACCCCAATGCGCATTTGACTCCCTCACCAGACCCGCGTTCAGTCTAGGAGTGACGCTCTCGCGAGGCGGGGCCTAGTGACTCAGCGTCTCTTGGCGAGCGACGACGCCGCGCGAAGTGAGAATCGTCACGAGAAAACTGAGTACCAGCGCGACGAGCACGCCCAAGTTGGCGTAGGCCCACGCACCAGTTTTGCCCCCGAGTCCAAAAGTCTGGAGGAAATAGCCCTGCCAAGTGAGCCACGAGGCCGCCGAGTTAGTCACGAGCCCCCAGCCAATCACGCTGGAGGCGATCGTCGTGATGACGGCGATCCAGCGGACGTCCCCGTAGCGACCACGAAGATCGAAGAGGTCACCCTCGGCGTAATTCGACGAACGAAGGAGGAGGTCTCCCAGGAAGACGCCGCACCATGCGGCGATCAGCACGCCGACGGTAATCAAGAAGCCCTCGAATTGATAGAGAAAGTTGCTCGAGATGAAAACGATGTAGATCGTGCCTATCAGCATGATGACGCCGTCAACGCCCGCCGCGAGGTAACGAGGAATCTTGATACCCGCAGACAAGAGCGACAGTCCCGACGAGTAGATATCGAGGACGGCACCCCCGACAATGCCGAGAATCGCGACAATCGCAAACGGTACGAGGAACCACGTTGGCAGCAACGTGGTTAGTGCTCCGACGGGGTCATTGCCAATGGCACTTGACAGCGTTTTCGACGAACCCGCGAGTAGCAGTCCAAAAAATAGTAAGACGAGCGGCGCGATTGACGAGCCCAGCGTCGTCCACCACACGACGCCCTTGGTCGAGGCCGACCGGGGTAGATAGCGCGAGTAGTCCGCGGCGACGTTGACCCAACATTACAAAGACCAGCGCGCCGATAAGTTCTTCGAAGGTGCCGCTCTTTACGCTCGTGACGGCGTGCCAACTGACGTGGTGAAAAGTCAGCGCAATGAAGACGACCGTTAACGCACCCGTGACGACCGTGATAACAGCCTGCATCCGCATAATAAGGTCAAAACCCATCACGCCCCCACCAATGATGAGTGCCGCGATGACGATCATGGCTACGACCTTGACGCCCGTACCACCACCCCAACCGAGCTTGGTGAAGACGGTTGACGTGGCGAGCACCGCGATGACGGTGAGGGCGGTCTCCCAACCCACGCACAGCAGCCACGAAAAGGCCGACGGCAAGCGATTGCCGCGCACCCCGTAGGCCGCTCGGCTGAGCACCATCGTCGGAGCCGAACCGCGCTTGCCTGCGGTGGCGATGATGCCGCAAAGAAAGAAACTAAAGACGATGCCGATGAGTCCGACGATCACCGCTTGGGCAAAGGAGATCCCAAAGCCAAGGACGTACGAGCCGTAACTGAGTCCCAGTACCGATACGTTGGCGCCGAACCAGGGCCAAAAGAGTTCACGCGGTAGGCCCTTACGCTCGTTCTCGACGATGACGTTGATACCATTTTCTTCAATTTTGAGGGCGCTGGACCCACCGGTGCTGGGTCGTGTTGCGATCTGTTCGCTCACGGAACCCCCTTCTGGTTAACGTTCGTGATTGACGTCGATTGTAGGCAACGACTCTCCTGAAGACGGTGTTTTCGGCGTGACCTGCTCGTTAGAAGTTTCACGTACGCACCTAAAGTGGGCCGTGATGGCGCGACTCTTCTGCCTTGACTCGGTGATGATTGACATCGTGCTGCGCGTCGGGGAGCTTCCGGCGAGGGGGGGCGACGTTCTGGCGAGTGAACAACTCGTCACGACGGGTGGCGGCTTTAACGCGATGAGTGCCGCGTCGCGTCAGGGAATGACGACCGTCTACGCGGGTCGTCTTGGCGTCGGGCCCTTCAGCGACCTTGCTCGAAGGTCGCTCGACGCTGAAGGCATCGCCGCGCCCGTCGAGCCAGATCACGACCGCGATCTCGGTACGTGCGTCGTCCTACTCGAACCAGACGGTGAACGCACCTTCGTGACAACACCAGGTGCGGAGGCCACTCTTCGTCCGCGACACCTCGATACCTTAGGTATCCGCGACGGTGACGTGTTGTTGGTGTCGGGCTACAACGTGATGTATCCCGAACTGGCCGAAATTGTGCTCGGGTGGATCTCGACGCTCGAGGGGGTCGTCGTCGCTTTCGATCCCGCGACGCGCATGATCGACATTCCCGCATCGAACCTCGCGACGATGCTCGCGCGAGCAGACTGGCTCTTGTGTAATCGAAGTGAGGCCGCACAGCTCACGGGCGTGACATCAGGCATCGCGGCGGCGGTCAAGTTGCGTGAACAGTTTGGTCAGGGCGTCGTCGTGCGCCAAGGTGGTGAGGGTTGCGTCGTCGCGTCGTCGAGCATCGCGCCCACAGACGTCGCGCCCTTTTTGACACACGTCGTTGACCTCAACGGTGCCGGTGACGTGCACAACGGGGTGATGCTCGCCGAGCTGAATCGCGGCGCGGACCCGCTCAGTGCTGCACAACGAGCGAACGCTGCGGCCGCGATGGCGGTCGCCACGCTCGGGCCCGCGAGCGGTCCCACTCGTGAAGAACTTGACAACTGGTTGGCTTCTTGAAGTCGCAGTCGTCGGTGGTTCTAGCGTGAACCTCAAAAGGAGGAGCGCGTGCAGGGATACGAACCATTCGAAGGCGTAATTGGACGCACGCTTGGCGACTCCAGGCCGTGGTGGCCGACTCCCGCACACCCAGAAAGCGACGCCCCCAACGTCATCGTCATTTTGATTGACGATCTCGGTTTTTCGCACTTCAACTGTTTCGGTTCCGATCTCGACACGCCCAACATCGACGCACTCGCGCACGGTGGTCTTCGATTTTCGAACTTTCACGTGACGCCACTGTGCTCACCCACTCGCGCCGCGTTGCTGACGGGCCGCAATCATCACAGCGTGGGCATGCGAGGGATTTCCAACTGGAGTTCAGGCTTTCCCGCGATGCGAGGGCAAGTGTCGAATCACGCCGCGACCTTGGGTGAAGCCTAGGCAAGTGGCACTTAGTGTCCATGGAGCACTCTTCGTCGGCGGGGCCATTTGACCAGTGGCCGCTACAGCGTGGTTTCGATCGTTTCTACGGTTTTCTCGATGGAGAAACCGATCAGTTTGCGCCCGACCTTGTCTACGACAATCATCGCGTACGTCCACCGCGCACCGCGGCCGAGGGCTACCACGTCAGCGAAGACTTGGTCGATAAGGCTATTGAGTTCATTCACGAAGCGAAGTCCATTCGCCCCGACCGGCCCTACTTCACGTACCTCGCCTTCGGGGCGACCCACGCGCCTCACCAGGCGCCCGCCGCGTACTTGGCGAAACATCGGGGCCGCTACGACCAAGGTTGGGACGTGGCGCGCGAGCGATGGTTCGCGCGCCAACGCGCGATGGGTCTACTGCCTGAATCGACGCAACTCGCACCACGGAATCCTGGCGTGGAAGCGTGGGACTCGCTCTCGGAGAATCAGCGGCTGCTCGCCGCGCGACTTCAGGAGGCGTTCGCGGCGTTTCTCGAGCACACCGACGCCCAGATTGGTCGTCTGGTCGAGCACTTGAAGACACTCGGGGAGTGGGACAACACGCTGGTGTTGTTGATGAGTGATAACGGAGCGAGCCAAGAAGGTGGACCCTTTGGCATTCTGCACGAGATGAAGTACTTCAACTTCATTCTCGAGTCACCAGACGACGCGGTGTTACGACTCGACGACATTGGGGGACCCCATAGTCACTCCAACTATCCCTGGGGTTGGGCTCAGGCGGGCAACACTCCCTTTAAGTGGTACAAGCAGAACACGCACGAAGGTGGTGTGCACGTCCCCCTCATCGCCCACTGGCCCCGAGAGATTACCGACGGGGGTGGACTTCGTTCCCAGTTTCACTACGTCACCGACATCGTGCCAACGATTCTCGAAGCCGCACGGGTCACGATGCCCACGGTCTATCGCGGCTTCGACCAAATACCCTTGGCCGGTCACTCGATGACCTACGCCTTTGGTGACGCCCACGCGCCGAGCGCTCGCACGTCGCAGTATTTCGAGATGAGTGGACACCGCGCCATGTATCACGAAGGCTTAAAGGCCGTCACACGCCACGCGCCGGGGACGAACTTCGACGACGATGACTGGGAACTCTACGACGTCAACGTTGATCCCTCCGAGTGCCATAACCTTGCGACGCAGCGCCCCGACGCACTCAAGTACCTGATTGACCTCTGGTGGCGTGACGCGGAGCGATACGGAGTCTTGCCGTTGGACGATCGAAGCATTGAACTCTTCGCGCCTCGCTTTCGCGATAACTCGCCCCATCCCTTGAGTCGTCACTACGCCTACTTTCCGCCACTCAGTCCCATTCCCCCACAGGCGGCCGCGGGTATTGGGGGGCGAAGTTGGGACCTGTCGGCGATTGTCGAGCGCTGCGCCGGCCAAGGTGGCGTCATAATGGCCACGGGAAACGAGAACGCTGGTGCGAGTGTGTTCGTCCACGATGAACACTTGGTCTTTGACTACAACATCTTTGGTGAACACCACGAGCTTGTTTCACGTGAACCGGTACCCGAGGGCCACTGCGTCCTCGGCGTCTCGTTTCGTCGCGGAGCACAAGACGCCGTCGTCACGCTCACGCTCGACGGTCGTGAAGTGGGCAGTCTGTACCTTCCTTTTTTGATGCGCATTATCTCGTCGACGGGCATGAGTATTGGCCGCGATCACGGTTCGCCCGTTTCGACGCGTTACCGCGACGAGTTCGCCTTCGAAGGAGATCTCCGTCGTGTCGATATTCAACTCATCACCTCCGGGTCCGATGATGTCACCAGTGCCGCCCGCGAGGGCATGGCCCGTCAATAGGAGCTCTTCAATGCAACGACTTCGCACACCCGACGAACGCTTCGAGAACCTGCCCGATTTTCCGTTTCTCGCGCACTACGTTGAGGTGACCGATCCCACGGGGGGCGAAGCGCTTCGCATGGCCTACCTGGACGAAGGTCCGCGCGAAGCTGACGTCGTGGTCGTGTTGCACGGCGAGCCCACCTGGTCCTTCCTCTACCGTCACGTGTTGAGGCTGCTCGTCGCCGAAGGCCATCGCGTGGTCGCGCCCGACCTCATTGGTTTTGGGCGCAGCGACAAACCCGCTTCACGAGAGGACTACACCTACGCGCGCCACGTTGAATGGACCCGCGAGTTGCTCTTTACGCACTTGGAACTACGCGACGTGACCTTGTTCGGTCAAGACTGGGGCTCGTTGATTGGGCTGCGACTCGTCGCCGAGCACCCCGAGCGCTTCGCGCGCGTCGCCATTGGTAACGGCGGTCTACCCACGGGCGCCGAAGGGACGACCGAGGCGTTCTTGAACTGGCAGGCGTACTCTCAAAACGCCCCCGAACTACCTATTGGGCGCATCGTGTCGGGTGGATGCGTGAGGAAACCACTCGACGACGCCGTGATCGCCGCCTACGACGCGCCCTTTCCTGACGAAGGTTTCAAAGAGGGGGCGCGCCAGTTTCCTATGCTCGTCCCGACCACGCCCGAGGACCCGGCGCACGATGACAACGTGGCTGCGTGGCGAGTCCTTGAAGGCTTCACCAAACCGTTCCTCATGTGTTTTTCTGACGGTGACGCAATTACCAAGGGAGGGGAACGTCGCTTTTTGTCGCACGTGCCGGGCACCAAGGGCCAAGCCCACACGACCATCGTCGGGGGAGGCCACTTCCTCCAAGAAGACGAGGGACCTCAACTCGCGGCCGTGCTGCACCGCTTTATCACGTCGATCTAGAGGTAGTTCTCACCCAGTTCTTCACTCCAGGGTGCGACGCGTAGTTCGCCGCGTGGGACGCTCCAGCGAAAGACTGGCTTGATGTCGAGCACGGGCGTGCCGTCAATACCATCGAGGCCGCGGACTTGGAACGAACGCTCCGACAATGTCTCAATCGCGACCGTCGACAACAACAGTCGATTCGGGCGGTCCTTGTTGCGTTGGGCGAAGACGCCTACGTCGGGCCAATCGAGGTTGTTGCGCGGGCGACGATGCCAAGGTCCGGGGGGTACGTCTTCTGCCCAGTCCGCAAAGAAAACAATCTCGACGTGGCTAAAGTCGCTCAGACCTACGAGTGCCGCACTCGGTACGTCACTCGCGAGTTCGACGACTGACACGACGTCGTCCCAATTATCGTCGAGCGCGTCGGCTCGATCGTTACGGATGTAAGCAACGGGTCGTACGACGAGATCCATGACCCCAATCTAGGTCGCGACCCCACGCAGGGGTGCTAATCCGGGCGCTAGCGTGGACCGTCGCTAGAGGAGCACCGTGGCAGAACTCACTTTTACGTACGGCACCATGGCCGCGGGCAAGTCGACGCTCGCGCTGCAACTGTGCTGGCAACTTCGCCAGGGTCGCAATGACGTCGCGTTGTGGACCTTTGGTGACCGTAGTCCCGAAGGCATGGTCACTAGTCGCATTGGCATTGAGTCTCCCGCCGAGGCCATTGTCCCCGGTGAGGACCTCACCGAGCACGTGTCGCGACTGGTCGAACGGGGCGTACACGTGCTCGTCATTGACGAAGCGCAGTTCGCCAGTGTGGCTCAAGTGGACGCCCTCGCCCAGGTCGTCGATGAACGTGGCGTCGACGTGCACGCCTTTGGACTCTCGGCCGACTTTCTGCTCAATATCTTTCCTGGTTCGGCGCGTCTTTTTGCCATCGCTGACTGGGCCCACGAGCTGCCGCTGACGTCGACGTGTTGGTGCGGACAAAAAGGTCGCTGCAACGCTCGAGTCGTTGACGGCGTCGTCGCGCGCCAGGGCAGTCAGTTCGTGATTGCCGACGTGGAAGAAGGTGTCGTGCACTACCAAGTGCTGTGTCGCACGCACTATCGTCGCGGCGACCTGGGGCCTACGCGCTAACTATCGCCGCCGCGGGCCCCGGCGTCGGGGACAATAGACGCAATGAATGCTGACGCGTCGCTCGAGCCCCCCGGAACCTGTTCGAATCGTTTCGCGGTCTTTGCCGAGTGTCCGCACTGCGGGGGTGGCCTGCACCCCGAGCACGCTCACTTTCGATGTGGCACCTGTGGCTGGCGCGATAGTTGTTGTGACTAACTGGGCGGCACCACGAAGATTCATGTGGACGTGACCGAGCGCTAACCAATTCGTCACACAACGTTTACCTTCACTCCTTAACTTGATTGGGGAGATTGAAGAAGAGGGCCCCGTGGACGAGTTTCGCAAGACCGACATATCGCCCGACGAAATAAAGTCGGTGCTCGAAGTGCTCGACCCCGACGGCGAGCGGCCCCGTAACGTCATCACGACCAGCGGTCTTAATTTGCGCTTCGGCGATCAGCAGATTCTGTCGGGTGTCAATATGGACTTTCCTCGTGGCACGATCACGGCGTTGATTGGACCGACCGGATCGGGCAAGTCGACGTTCCTGCGCACCTTGAATCGAATGAATGACAAGGTTCGTGGTTTTCGCCATGAGGGTGACGTCGCGCTCGAAGGTCGCAGCATCTGGAGCTCGGACCAAGATCTGCTCGACCTTCGACGTCGCGTAGGCATGCTCTTTCAGCGTCCGAATCCCTTTCCCATGTCCATCAAAGACAACGTCGTCGCCGGCGCCAAGGCGCACGGAATCGCTAAGGGCAAGCAACTCGACGTCGTCGCCGAAACGAGGCTGCGTGAGGTTGGACTATGGGACGCCGTGAAGGATCGACTCAACGACTCACCGTACCGACTCTCGGGTGGCCAACAGCAACTCTTGTGTCTCGCGCGCGCGCTCGCGGTGGGACCAGAAGTGCTGTTGCTCGACGAGCCAACGTCGGCGCTCGACCCACTCTCGACCGAGTCGGTGGAGCGCTTGCTGCGTGAACTGACACCCGCCCTGACGTTAATTGTCGTGACGCACAACCTGGGCCAGGCACGTCGCGTGTCGGACAACACCATGTTCTTCTACGAGGGCAAACTCGTCGAACACGGCGCGACCAACGATCTGTTTAACCAGCCACGCGAGACCAATACCGCGCGTTACGTCAACGGTTTGATGGGTTAACGCATCGGCACTCGATGGTAACGAACTCGCTGTAAAAGATTGCGCAGAAATCAGTTTGGAGTCACTGCGTAGTCACGCGAGGTTCACCTTGGCTCTCTACGGTGTCAACGTCACCTATTAGGAGGAATGAAGTGAAGGTAAATATCCGTACGAGCGTGCGTCTGACGACGTCATTGGCGCTCGCGGGCGCGACCGTGTTGTTTGGTCTCGCGTCCGTTGCTTCGGCGTCGACGAAACACCACACGAAGAAAAAGGTCAGCGCACCAACGTTTAAGGTCGAAACCCCGCCGAGCGCGAACATCACCGAAACCGGCAGTACGTTGCTCTACCCACTGTGGAACCTTTGGGCGCCCGCTTACACCAATAAGTACGCCAAAGTGAATCTGACGACGGGTGGCACGGGTTCGGGTACGGGCATCGCTGATGCGGCGAGCGGGACGGTCAACATTGGCTCCTCGGACGCCTACTTGGCGCCTTCGGTGGTCGCCGCGACGCCGTCGCTGATGAACATTCCCTTGGCGATTTCGGTCCAGGTGATTGCCTACAACATCCCCGGTCTTCACGCGCACTTGAAATTGAACGGGACCATCTTGTCGGGTATTTACCGCGGCACGATTACGAACTGGAACGACTCATCGATTCAAGCGCTGAACCCAAGCGTGACGTTGCCGAATCTGAAGATTGTGGCGCTGCACCGTTCCGACGGCAGTGGTGACACCTTCTTGTTCACGCAGTATCTGTCACGTCAAGACTCCGCCTGGGCGTCGTCGGTCTCATTTGGCACGACGGTGTCGTGGCCCACGATCTCGAACTCGCTGGGCGAAAACGGCAACGGCGGCATGGTCTCGGGTTGTTCCGCGACGCCGGGCTGCGTGGCCTACGTGGGCATCAGCTATCTCACGAGTGTGCTCGGTGACGGAATGACTTACGCCTCACTGCGAAACGGTGACGGTGCGTACGTATTGCCAACTACGAAGTCGGCGGCGATGGAGGCAGCCGGTTACGCCAAAATCACACCGGCGAACGGCGCCATTTCGATGATCAATGGTCGCGTAAAGGGTGGCTACCCAATCGTGAACTACGAGTACGCAATCGTTAACAAGCAGCAGTCGAGTACGTCAACCGCCAAGGCTGTTCGCTCCATTCTTGAATGGGCGATTAATCCGAAGTTAGGCAACTCGGCACGCTTCCTCAGCCAGGTGAACTTCCTGCCACTGCCGGTCAAGGTTGCGGTCGCGTCGCTGAAGCAGATTCAAACCATTAAGTAACGATGACGGAATCGAAGGAGGGCGGCGCCCCTGTGACGCACGTTCTTGCGTCGAGCACACGCACTCGCCACGGCCATTGGCCGTGGCGAGTGCGTGTGCTGGTACGCCGACACGAAGACCGCGCGTGGCGCATCAGTGCGCGCGTGGCCTCGTTGCTTCCCGTCGCGGGCGTCGCGTTTATCGTGATTGTGCTGGCCCTCAAGGCGTGGCCCGCGACCACGGTCAACGGCGTGAGTTTTCTCACGAGCTCGCAGTGGGTGCCGGGCAACACGTACGGCGCCGTCGTGCACACTCACGGCGTCGCTCACCCGATGGGCTCGAGTTACGGGGCGTGGCCGTTAATCGCGGGTACCCTCGAGACCTCCGTGATCGCACTTGTCATTGCGCTGCCGATCTCACTGGGGACTGCCTTCGCGCTCACCGAGCGACTGCCGCGCTGGGTGGCCCAGCCGATCACCTTCTTCGTCGAGATTTTGGCGGGCATCCCGAGTGTCATTATTGGACTTTGGGGTGTGCTCCAACTTGGACCCTTCTTGGCGAGTCACGTCTATCCGCTGGTCGCCAACCACGTGCCCAACGTGCCCGTTCTGCGATTTTTTCGTGGATCGACTGGCTACGGTGAAGGGCTTCTCACGTCGGGCCTCATTTTGGGTCTCATGATTGTGCCCATCATTGCTTCGACCACCCGCGACTTGTTCATGCAAGTGCCCCCATTACCCAAAGAAGGCGCCGAAGCGCTCGGTATGACCGACGCCGAAGTGGCGCGTCACGTGACGATTCCGTGGGTGCGTTCGGGCATCATCGGCGCGACGGTTCTCGGCTTGGGCCGAGCCTTGGGTGAAACGATTGCCGTCGCGATGGTCTCGGGATCAATTCTTGGCAAACTGTCGCCCAATATCTACGGCACGATGACCACCATTGCGGCGACCATCGTGAGCCAACTCGACTCGGCCGCGACTGACGGCACTGGTTTTGCAATTTCAACGCTGGCTGAAGCGGGCCTGTTGCTCGCCGTAATCGCCATCGTGGTAAATCTTGCCGCGCGCACGATTGTTCGTCACAGCGCCTCCCACGCGGCCCCCGTGGGGCGGGTGTAGTCATGACGATCGTCACTCAGTCGTACCCGAAGACAAGTTGGCGACGATTTAAGGCGAGTGCCTTTCGGGTGATGACGCTGCTCGCGCTGCTCTTCGTCGTGGGCCCGGCGCTGTGGCTGGTGCTGGGCGTCGTCGTTCGCGCGGTGCCCAACTGGAAGTGGAGTGTGCTCACCACGCTGTCCCAAGGCACCAGCGGGGGCCTCGAGAATGCCGTAGTAGGCACGCTCGTCATCATGGTGGGCGTGCTACTCGTGGCGGGTTCGGTGGGCGTGCTGACCGGCATTCACCTCGCCGAACTGGCGCCCGCGCGCAAAAACGGTAAGGCCGGGGGAGGACTCTTTCGGCTCGCCGTCGACGTACTGGCGGGATTCCCGTCCATTGTGCTGGGCTACGCCGGTTACGTGGCGTTGTGTGTCGCGCTGCACTGGGGATTTTCACTGTTGCCAGCGATCTTGATCTTGTCGCTCATGGTGGTGCCCTATATCGCTAAGTCAACTGAGTCGGCGCTGCGCCAAGTGCCCACGGCCTACCGTGAAGGTGCTGAAGCACTGGGTATGACCGCGGGCTACTCACTGCGCAAAGTGGTCCTGAAATCGGCGCTGCCGGGCATTGTGACCGGACTCTTGATTGCGCTCGCGGTCGCCGGAGGTGAAACAGCGCCGCTGCTCTATACCGCGGGAGCGACGAACAGTCTTCCGTCGTGGTCGCTCGTGCATCACCCGATTTCCTACCTGACGTACTACGTCTGGACGGACTACAACCAGCCTTCGGCGCAAGCTCACGTGGTCTCCTACGACGCCGCACTAATTCTCGTGGTGCTGGTTTTGACGCTGCTCGTCGTCTCGCGACTCGTCGTTGCTCGCACGCAACGTCACTCGGAGAGCTTTCGCTAGACGCGCCTCGCCCTGACGATTGACTACCATCGCTGTCGAAGGGGGCAATCATGACCACGCAACTCTGGCGAGAATCGGCGACGACGCTGGCCGCGATGATTCGAAAGTCCGAGGTCACGTCGCGCGAAGTGACTGAGTCACTGCTTGAGCGTATTGACACGGTCAACGAGCAAGTCAACGGTGTCGTGGAAGTGCGTCCTGACGAAGCGCTCGACGAAGCGGATCGCGCCGACGCGCGCCAGCACGCGGGCGCAGCCCTCGGCGCGTGGCACGGCGTGCCCTTTACCGTCAAGGTCAACATTGACGTCACGGGCTACGCCACAACCCAGGGCGTCGCGGCGCTGCGCGAGCTCGTCGCGCCCGCCGACGCGCCGGTGGTTGAGCGAATGCGTGAGGCCGGCGGGGTCATGCTCGCGCGCACCAACATGCCCGACTTTGGGCTGCGCATTAACACCGAGTCCTCGCTGTACGGTCCAGCCCACAACCCCTGGCGTCGGGGCGTGACGACGGGTGGCTCGTCGGGGGGTGAAGCGGCCTCCATTGCCTCAGGCATGAGCGTCATTGGTTTTGGCAACGACATTGGAGGATCGTTGCGTAACCCCGCGTATTGCTGCGGCGTAGCGTCGATCAAGCCTTCTCGAGGCCGCGTGGCCCAAGGGAACCCGTCCGCCCAGACGACGATGCCGCTCAACTCACAGATCATGCTCGCCGAGGGCGTGCTCGCACGCACCGTCGAGGACGTGCGCCGCGGTCTCGAAGCCGTCATGGGAGCCCATTGGCGTGACCCGCAGTCCATCGACGCGCCCCTGATCGGTTCGCCTCGGCCCAAGCGTGTGGCGCTCGTCGTTGAACCCATGGGTGGCTCGACGCACCCCGACGTCGCCGAGGGCGTTCGCGTGGCGGGGCGCGCACTCGAAGCGGCCGGTTACCAAGTCGACGAACTCGAGCCGCCCATGCTTTTTGAGTCGTACCTTGCCTGGAGCGAGTTAATGATGACGAGCCTCGCCGTCACCGCGCCCCAATTCGTGCCCTACATGGGCGAAGGGGGCCAGAAGTTCCTGGAGTACACGACCGTCGAGTACCCACCCGCGACGCCCGAGTCCCTCGCCGCCTTGCACGAAGCGCGCTATCGCGTCGCGAGTGCGTGGCGTGCGTTTATGGCGGACTACCCGTTGGTCGTGGGCCCTACCTGGACCCAGCCTCCCTTCGCCCACGGTTTTGACATCGAGAGTCCCGAAACCGCCATGCAGGTAGTCGAACTGTTTCGCTTTGTGTTACCGGGCAACCTCTTAGGACTGCCGGCCGCGTGCGTGCCCACGGGCGTGACCCAGGGCCTGCCCACCGGCGTACAAGTGATTGGCGATCTCTTTCGCGAAGATCTCTGTTTAGACGCCGCCCAAGCCATTGAGGCGAGCGTGGGCGTCTTTACCCCTATCGATCCTCGCCCGTAGCGTGAGCATGTTGGTGCGCCCGCTTGAAGAGCGCGATATTCCCGCTGCGCTACGCGCCATTCTCGACGGCTCGCTCGCACCCGAAGTTGAGTATCGCGATGACTATGCGCGTTACGCGGCGGCGGCGCGCACGGCGCGCGCGCAGGGTCACGAACTACTTGTCGTCGAACTCGACGGCGAGGTCGTTGGCTTCTGTCAACTCCTCATGCTGCGGCACTTTCATCACGGTGGCGGCACGTGCGCGGAACTTGAAGCCGTACACGTACGCGCGGAGAGTCGTGGTCGGGGAGCGGGTGCGGCGCTCGTAGCTGAGGCTGAGCGTCGAGCTCGCGAAGCAGGGTGTTACCGAATGCAACTGACGAGCAACAAAGTTCGTCTCGACGCGCACCGTTTTTACCTCGCTCACGGCTACACCGCGTCCCACGAAGGCTTCAAGAAAGACTTACAGCTCGACCTCACGTAGGGCGCCGTCGTCGACGTTAAAGACGAAGCCGCGAATCTCCGTCGTGGCGACGAACGGGTTCGCTCTGAGGGTCGCGATGGTCTCGCGCACGTCAACGTCGGCGTTGCGGTAGGCGCCGAGACGAAAGGGCGGTCGCGCGCCGAACTCGACTTCGAGCTCGCGTTGCAAGGTCTCTTCGTCAAAGGATTCGAGCCCGCAGCGTGAGTGGTGAATCACCATTACCGCCGTCGTGCCAAGGAGCCGCTGGCTCAGCAGCAACGAGCGCACGGCGTCGTCGGTCGCGATGCCACCCGCGTTGCGAATCAAGTGTGCTTCGCCGAGGTTAAGTCCTAATGCGCCAAAGAGGTCGAGGCGCGAGTCCATGCACGTCAGCACGGCGAGGTGCAGTTGAGGAGCGGTGGGTAGCTCGCTGTGGCCGTGACTCGCGACGTAGGCGCGGTTATGGGTAATGAGGTCGTCGATAGTGCTCACGGCGACCAGTTTAAGAAATTGTCGCTCGTCCTGGTGCGCGACAGGTTGCTGCGGTCGTGTTTCTAAGGCGCCGTAACTTCACGAGGAATTCACACGCCAGCCTGGCCGAGGTTCTTGAATGAATTGTCGAGTTAGTTGTCTCCGGGAGAAACAAACGGTGGAGTCGTGTGAGGGTGGTTACGTTCTCGCCTACGCGCCGTACAATCGCTTCACTATGAGAAATGCTGGTGCCTCAAGTGTTCGTGACAGTAAGGTCCAG
>NCBD01000017.1 GCA_002255315.1 Actinobacteria bacterium 21-64-8
CCTCACCACTTCCGATTGGGGATGAATGAGTCGACGAACTGTTCCTCAAGCACACGGTCGACATTCTTCTCGTCCCGCCACCGCGGATGACGAGACGTGCAACCAGCACCTTTAAGGTGTCACCCCTCGTCGGCGAGCACTCGGGCCACGTGTACGAGGGCCTTCTTCAGTTCTTGGCTTTGCCGTTTTGACATCCCCGAAACCATGCGCTCTTCCAAAATGAGGGCTTGGGCGTGCGCTTCAGCGAGAATTCGCGCGCCCTTCTTCGTAAGGAACGTACGACGAACCCGACGATCGCTCGCGTCGCTCTTTCGATCAACGAGTCCGGCCGCTTCGAGTACGACCAGAATTTCCTGTGTCGCCTGCGGACTGAACATGCTGGTGCACGCAAGTTCCGCACCCGTGGCTCCCGGCTCTACTTCGACGAGTCGAAGTACGCCAAATTGTGACGCAGTAATGCCCACCGGGCGTAGCGCCGTCTCGAGCGCGACCCACAGTGCCTGTTGCGCCTGACGCATGAGATAGCCCAGACGCCCGTCAGGTCCTCGGTAGTTCTCGCCTATTGGGGTGGGCATGGTTTCATCGTACCGGCGATACTTCGATTTTTATTGCCCAACCCTTGACAAACGGCGAGGGACACCATATCCTCAGGTTCCTGATGAGTCTCCCTCGAGGGAACTCAAACTATGGGGGTAGCGAGATGGCACAATTCCGAATCTCGACGCACGGGCGGTTGCAAGATTGGATTGCCGTGGAGAAGGGGTACTTCGAAGAAGAGGGCCTCGATTACGTCATTGATATGCGCGTACTCGAAAACGCCGATCAAGATATCGCCACCCCCGCACTCAGCGACGTACGCACGGGCGCCTATGAGTTGTATCAAGGGGGAGGTGGCGGCAAACAGAATATGAGTTGCGCGTGTCACTGGGCAACCAATCAGGCGTCGACCGACGCGGCCGGACAGATGTGGGGGCGAGCGTATTCAGTGCTGCCCAGTGCGATCTACGTGGCCGCGGACTCGCCCATTCGCCAACCCCAAGACCTCGCGAACGTGGAAATTGCGGTGGGCTATCACTCGGGTAGCCATTTCTCAACAATTCAGGCACTGGAGGCGTTCGTCCCACGAGAGCAAATCAACCTTCGATTCGTGGGAATGCCCTACGACCGAGTGGACGCACTGTTGAACGGTGACGTGAGTGCGGCTGCCATATGGAATGCCCCGAGCTACATCGTCGAGCAACTGGGCTTTCGTAAAGTCGTCGACAGCACTTTTATGGCCGGATTCATGTTCGGCGCACAGACCGATCCAGATGACGTCGAGCGCTACTTCAAGGCCCTTCGTCGCGCCCAGATGGAGCTCGACCTCGCCGCAGAAAAGTACAAGCACTACTACTTGAAGGAGATTCCGACTCGCTACACCGATCGAGTCGACGTTCGAGCCTTTGGCCCCGGGGAACGTATCGTGTTCCTCCCCTACACCAAAGAGACGTACCAGCGTTCCCAGGAGTGGCTGCACGAGCGTCAACTCTTTCCGACGAGCAACGCTCCACTCGCCTACGAACAAGCAGTTCTGGCCTGAGCTTCAAAATCGATGGGGTGTCTAGGAGTTTTCGTCAGCGTCGTTGACAAAATACCGTCGCACCGCAAGTAACGAAAACGACTGACCAAGATGACAGATTCGTCACGTCGTACGGTAACGATTTACGACGTCCCAGTAAGAGATTCCTCACGGGAGATACTCAAGAGCTCGTTACGAACGGCACATCTGACGGTGAACGAACGTCCGAGGGCAAGAAATGCGCACCTTCGACGTACCATGGGTGGACGAGTCCACCTACCAAATGAAACGAACGCCATCAAGTAGGAAGCACGTCGCTGCGAGCAACGAAGGCGAACCGTCAAAGGAGCTGCGAGCGCTGCTCATGAATGGCCTCGCGCTCGCCCCCGCGGGCGCGAACGTCGTCATGCAACTCTCACGCCTGCCCATCGGTCACGCCGTCGCGAAGAGTCGCGTGACGAGTGGTGCTCTCACCAAGCACCCACTGAAGCGCACGCGCACGACGCTCGGTTACATCCTGGTGGCGCTCCTCGGTGACGACGACGAACGAACCTGGGTCAGGCGCGAAGTCAATCGCCAACACCAGGGTGTCCGTTCGCTCGAGCACGACGACGTGGCGTACCACGCCTTCGACCCCGAACTGCAACTGTGGGTGGCGGCGTGTATGTACCGCGGGGCGCTTGACGCCGCCGCGTTGGTCTACGGACCCGCGAGTTCATCGTCGCTCGACGAGCTCTACCTCCATTGCGCGCGTTTCGCCACGACCCTCCAGGTGCCCGCGGCGAGGTGGCCCGAGAACCGCGCCGCGTTCGACCAATACTGGCAGTCCTCGCTCACGTTCGTAGAAGTAGACGAGCTCACGAGAACGTACTTGCGAGGAATCGTGTCGCTGACGTTCCTACCCGCACCCCTCGCGGTGCTCCTTGGACCCCTGCACGAGCTACTCACCGCAGGATTCTTGCCCGACGAGTTTCGCCAGGCACTCGGACTTCGCTGGAACGAGAAGCGAAAACGGCGATTTCACCTCGTACTACGCGTGGCGACCAGCGCGCACCGGGTACTCCCCCGTGCCGTGCGCGAGTTTCCGATGAATGTGATCTGGTGGGACACCCAACGACGACGTCGACGCGGTACCTCGTTCGTGTAGGGCGCGACGTCGAACGCTGCCGCCAGCCCACACGACCCGGTCAGGGATACAGATCGGGTCGTGTAGACGTTGGTCGTCGCGAGTCAGCACGTAACTCCTAGTGAATGAGCACCTTCAGCGCGTCGTGCTCGGCGGCGTGGCCGAAGACGTCGTAGGCCTCCAGCATCTGCGCGAACGTGAACTCGTGAGTTACGAAGTTCTCCACGGGCAACTTTCTTTCCGTGACGAGCTTCAACAGCATGGCGAGGGTGTTCGTGTTGACCAGCCCCATCGAGATGCCGATGTTCTTGATCCAGAGCACGTTGAGGGCCAGGTCGACCGACTTGCCGTGCACGCCGATGTTGGCGACGCTGCCCCCGGGGCGGACGATCTCGGTAGCCATCGTGAAGGTCTGGGGTAGTCCCACGGCCTCAATGGCGACGTCGACGCCGAGTCCGTCGGTGAGGTCCATGACCTGTTGTTTCCAGTCCGCGTCGGCGGAGTTGACAATGGCCGTCGCGCCAAAGTCGAGCGTGCGCTTTAGACGCGCTTCGTCGAGGTCAATCGCGATGAGGCGCGAGGGGCCGTAGAGCCGAGCGGTCGTGAGTGCGGCGAGTCCGACGGGGCCCGAGCCAATAACGGCGACCACGTCACCGGGGTTGACCTTGCCGTACTGGACACCAATCTCAAAGCCGGTGGGCAAAATGTCCGAGAGCAAAATGCCCTCGGCGTCGCTCATGCCTTCGGGCATTTTGTAGACGGAGTTCTCCGCAAAGGGGACGCGCACGTACTCGGCTTGGGTGCCGTCGATCATGTAGCCAAAGATCCAACCAATACCGGCGAGCCCCTCGGGGTCGAGGCAGTGACTGTAGAGCCCCTGGCGACAATACGAACAACGTCCACACGAGCTGACGCACGAGAGGATGACCTTGTCACCGACTTCGAGTTGCGTGACGGCGTCGCCAACTTCGGTGATCACGCCAATGCCCTCGTGGCCGAGAATTCGTCCGACCTCCACTTCGGGAACGTCGCCCTTCAAGATATGTAGATCAGTGCCACAGATCGTCGTCGCGACCATTTTGACAATAACGTCGGTCGATTTTTGAATCTTGGGATTGGGTACTTCTTCCCAGCTCTTGTTGCCGGGACCTTTATATACGAGTGCCTTCATAACGTGGCCTTTCTTTGCTTGGGGATCGCGATCACGCTCGATGATTGAAACGTCGGTACGTGAGTGGGGGGTGTAGAACGCACGGGAACGAGGCGCGGGGCCGCCACGTCGGCGACCCTGGTCGCGATGAGAGGCGACTCGTGGTACTTGAAGAACGCGTGCGCGCAGCGCTGACGAATCTGCATCGAAGACTCATATCACTCACCTATCGAGTTCGGCCAATGGTCGAGCCAGGCGAAAGCGGTGTTGTTGACTTCAATACTCATCATCACGATTGTGCACCCGAGACCAACGTTCCCGTCAGTGCGCACTAGGGCACTAAGTCATATCGTGCCTCGCGGTGTCGCCGACAACGTCATCAGGTGACTCGAACGTCACGCGACTCGACGTATGAACGCCGTCACATTCGTTAGCGTCATGAATCCCCGTTTCGCGTCGACGAGTCCATCGAAGGTGACGACGCTCACGCGCTTCGCACGACCACGTCGACTGCGTCGCGAGAGCGCCGGCGCAACGCTCGACGATACGACGCGGCGTGCTCGCATCTAGAATTTGTGGGTGAGCACATCTTTGCCCAACGCCCACGATACGCGCGACGCGGAGCTCGCGGCTGAACCACGAGGGCGCGATGAACACGACGATGCGCCTCGCCGCACCCACACCCCGTGGCCGGTACCTTCCTCGGCGGTCGTGGCCAGTTTTCTCTTGAGCTTGGTGGGACTGGGACTTTCGATCTATCTCACCATCGCTCACTTCGCCGGCGCCCACATTCTGGCGTGCTCGTCAACGGGAACGGTCGACTGCACCGCGGTCACGACGTCGCCCCAGTCATACTTTCTCGGAGCCCCCGTCGCGGTACTCGGTTTAGGGTTCTACGTCTTGCTCACCATATTGAACTCACCGTGGGGCTGGCGCGCGCGCCACTACTGGGTGCACGTGGCGCGCCTCGTCCTCATTGGGATCGGCATGTGCTTCGTGTTGTGGTTGATCGGCGCCGAACTGCTCATAATCAATCACGTGTGCCTCTACTGTACGGGCGTGCACGTGGTCACCTTCATCTTGCTGATTGTCATCACGCGCGTCGCCTCGGCGCAACTCGCCCGCGAGCAGCGATAACCGAAACTTTCGCCCTACTCGGGCAGTAGTCCCTTCTTCGATTCCTTTTTCGCGTGCTTCTCGTTACGCTTTTCTTTGAGCGACTTGCCGACCTTTTTGTCGTTGTGATGGTGCGGAGATTTCTCGGCCACGGTAACTCCTCTGGTTGGCGACGTCGTTGTTAACGCCACGTACACGCGTCAGAAACGTCACGGGCGCACGTAGTGCACCTGACCCGGACGCTCGTCGTCGTGTCTCGTTGCTCACCCTACTCACCCACACCCCTGGTTCACACGGCCCCGCACCGCCGTCGCGGGGCGTCCTACTAAACGCCCGCGAGGCCGTATCGCCGCTCAAACCCGCCACGACGCGAGTGCGCTTCGCCAATTCGCCCCGCGTGCGCTCGAATTAGGTCCGTATGCACTAGGAAAATCACGACGAGGCGACCTGAGGCCGAGCAGACTGGAGAGATGGGGACCTGCGCTGCGATGTTCACTCTTTCGCGCGTGGGTCTGTCACGCGCCGTGAGCGTCATGACGCTCACGGTACTCGCGCCCACTTTCGTCGCCGTCGTGCCCGCGCCCGCGACACCGAGCCCCTCGGTACTGGCTGCACCCAGTGCCGTGGTCTTCCAACGGATCAACGCCATTCGTGTCTCGGATCACTTGCCCGCAGGTCTCGCCACCTCGGCCTACGGCGCGCAAGTGCGCCAAGCACTTCGCACTGGGCAAGATCCACCCTTCGTGCGCGCGGTCGCGGGGATCGTCGCTGAAGAGAGCCTCTGGGGCGAGGTGCCCGCCTCGGGCGTGAACCCACCTTCGCCGGCCAGCGTCGTCAACGCGTGGGTCTTTCACGACGGCTGGCGAGGTTCGCTCGCGCTCACTTGGAACGCCGATTGCGTGTCGCCAACGGCCCCCGGCTGCAATGGTCACCGACGCGCGGTGCTGAGTCGCCCCCCCGTGCCCGGCGCGCGACTCTACCTCGACGTCGCGACGAAGAACGTCACGATTAATGGCTCGCCGGCGGTGGCGGTGGCGACCTTAATGGTGTGGAAACTGCCCTAGCCACGACCACGTCGTAAGGATTTGCGTTAACTGGCGGAGGTCCACAGGGCCCGCCACGACGGCGCGCGGCGCCACCCAGTGATGCCGGGTAGCACCGAGACAACCCACGCCGTGACGTGCTCAACCGGCGGCGAGTAGCCACGAAACGATAAAAAATCAATTTCTTATAGAACCTGATAAGAAGGAAGAACAAGCCACGAACCGGGCTGCCTGGTGCTTAAAAACGAAGCCGACGACCTAAAATTGTCCCCGCAGCACAGACTGCTTCGACGTCACGCCGCTTTTCAGTGGCCCAAGTGACCAACTGACCGCACCGAGTGGTGGAACCTTTCGTTTCGCCTCGTCGCGTCCCTCCAGCCAGTGACTCATTCGTCGCGTGTGGCCGAAGGGACACGCGGGACAAGGAGAGAACATGCGAAGAATCATCGGCTCGGTTGTTGCCCTGTTCACGGGAGCCGGCATCACGGCGCCCACCGTCGCCGCGACGAACCCCGTACCCCAAGTCGCCACGTCGAGTATCGTCGCTCGCGCCCACCCCCGCCTCGTGCACCGCGCACCACTGCTCGAGCACGTCGCAACTCGCGCGGGGGTGAGCATCGCCCAGTTGCGCGCCGAGTGGCAACACGTGGCGATCTGTGAAGTGAACGGTAACTGGTCCATGACCGGGCCCGTGTATTCGGGCATTGGCTTCTTGAACTCGACGTGGCTCGCGTACGGCGGGACACGTTTCGCCCAGAACGCCGGTCGCGCACCCCGTGACGCCCAGATTCTCATCGGAATGCGCGTCACGAAGGGTTGGGTGCCCGATCAACTGGGCTGTTCACCCACGGGCTGGTAGCGAACTCTGCGGCGCGCCGGCGAACTTGAACTCGCGTCGGCGCGATGCACCAAAACCCGGGCCGCCATCTATTAGAGTTGATCTTTCCCAATCTCGAGCACTGGCTCGCAACCGGGTACCCACCTGAGAGGAAACCGATAGTGAACGCTTTTGAAGAGCTCGAATCCAACGTGCGCTACTACTGCCGTCAGTGGCCCGCCGTCTTTTCCACCGCCCACGGCGCCACGATTACCGCCGAAGACGGTACCGAGTACCTCGACTTTTTCGCCGGTGCGGGAGCTCTTTCTTACGGTCATAACAATCCCCTGCTCGTCGAGGTCGCCATTGAGCACCTTCGCCAGGGCAAGATCCTCCACAGCCTCGACACCAAGACCGTCGAAAAGCGCCGTTTTCTCGAAGCAATGGAACGCCTCGTCCTGGCGCCGCGTCACATGGACATGGTCATCCAAACGGTCGGACCCACCGGCGCCACCGCCGTCGAAGCCGCTCTCCAACTGGCCCAGCGCGTGACGGGTCACCGTGGTGTCGTGGGCTTTAGCGGCAGCTACCACGGCATGAGTTATCGCGCGGCGTCAATCTCGGCTTCGATGGCGCCCCGCGCGCTCGTCGCTCACGTCGGCGAGTTCGTCGCGCTGCCCTACGTCGCGCAACTCACGGACCACGACCTGACCTTGCTCGACGCCGCCCTCGACGCGACCATCGACGGCCAGCGCGTCGGCGCCGTGATTATCGAAGCGACCCAGGGTGAAGGCGGCGCGCGCCCCTTCGACCCGCTCTACTTGCGCGCGCTTCGCGAGCGCTGCAGCGCGCGGGGCGTCCTCGTCATTGCCGACGAAGTCCAAGCGGGCGTCGGGCGCACCGGCTCCTTCTTCTCCTTTGAGGGTTCGGGACTCGACCCCGACATCGTGTGCCTGTCGAAGTCCATCAGTGGACTGGGCCTGCCGATGGCACTCAACTTGGTGCGCCGCCGTCTCGACGAGTGGACACCCGGTGAGTTCTCGGGCACCTTTCGCGGCAACAACCTCGCCTTTGCGACCTCGGCGGCGATGCTCGAGCACTACTGGGCCGACGCCCAACTCGAAAAGAGCACCGACCGTCGCGGGGCGCTGGTGCACTCGAGCCTCGAAGCGATCGCCGCAGAGTACGGCCACGGAACCTTCCGCGTGCGCGGTAACGGACTCTTATGCGGGCTCGACGTCGCCGACACCGAACTCGCGTCGAACATCGCCGCGGCCGCCTTCGCGCGCCAGCTCATCGTCGAGACCTGCGGCGCCGGTGACACCACCGTCAAGCTCTTGCCCCCCATCGTGATTGACGACGACGTCCTCGTCGAGGGACTGACGCGCCTTCGCGACGCGGTCGCGAGCGTTCACCCCCGCCCTTGAACGAAACGGGTAACTGGCGCGAGCAGTTCGTCGCGTTCGACGAGGACGGTCTCGTGCGCTTAACGCGCGCCGCCGAACGCGTCGCGCGTACCCTCGGTGCGGGGACCTCGGGGCCACGTTCGGCGCGCTCGCCGGGCGAACTGCACGACCTCGTGGGCGCCCTCGAGATCTGTCCCTTCGAGGGCGTCGCCCTCGACGAGGTCGTCGCGGAACTCGGCGAGGTTGTGTGGGCCAACGGCGTCGTGCCGAGCGATCCCGCCTGCGTCGCCCACTTACACCCCCCGACGCTGTTGCCCGCCGTCGTGAGCGAACTCGCAATCGCGGCGACCAATCAATCCATGGACTCCTGGGACCAAGCGCCCGTGGCGACCGAGGTGGAGCTACGCCTCATGGCCTGGCTCGCCGAGCTCGTGGGTTTTCCCACGGGGGCGTCGGGCGTCATGACCTCGGGCGGTACCGCCTCGAACGGGCTCGCCCTCACGTTGGCGCGTTCGTGGGCGGCGAAACAGCTCGGCGTCGACGTGTTGCAGTCGGGCCTGCCCGCCGAGGCGACCAGGTGGCGAATTCTCTGCTCGGATCAAGCACACTTTTCGATCCAGCGCGCCGCCGCGCAACTCGGACTCGGACGCGACGCGGTGGTGAGCGTCGCCACCGACGCCTCGGGCGCCCTCGACGTCGCGGCCCTCGACGTCGCGATGGGCGAACTCGAGCGCCAAGAACTCACCACCATCGCCATCGTGGCGACGGCGGGTACGACGGACCTCGGCGCGATCGATCCACTCGCCACCGTCGCCGAGCGCGCCCGCCGCGTGGGCGCGTGGTTCCACGTCGACGCGGCCGTCGCGGGCGCGTTTCTCCTCTCCCCGCGACTCGCGCCCAGGTTGACGGGCGCAGAGCTGGCCGACTCGGTGACCATTGACTTTCACAAACTCTGGTGGCAACCCTTTAACGCGAGCGCGCTCGTCGTCAGTGACGTTGAGCGCTTTGACCTCTTGCGCGTGCGCTCAAACTATCTAGACCGCGGCGACGAACTCGAGGGCGTCGTCAATCTGGTCGGACGATCACTCGACACGTCGCGGCGCTTCGACGCCGCCAAAGTCGTCGCCTCCCTGCGTACGCTCGGGCGGCGCACGTTCGCCGAGATGCTGGAGTACCTGGTCGACCTCGCGACGTACGCCGGCGAACGAGTCGCGCGAAACCCTCGACTCGAACTCGTGGCAACCCCTTCGGCGGTGACGTGCGTCTTTTACGCGCGCGACGCGAGCGACGACGAGGTGCGTGAAGTACAGCTGCGTCTCCTCGCTCGCGGTGAAGCGGTCCTCGGGCGCACCGTGATCGAGCATCGCGCGGCGCTCAAGTTCACGCTCATGAATCCACTCATGACGAGCAGCGACGTCGAGCGTCTGATCGAGCTCGTGACGAACGAACTCGACACGCTGAGCGCCGAGCGTCCTTAAGCGTCGCTCGCTAGGCGCGGTTGTGGCGAACGGCCGCGCGAACGAGCGCCTTTAAGGCGGTCGCGTTCACTCGGTCGCCCTCGCGAAAGTCGATGGCGCGGCGCACCTTGCCCTCGAGACTCGAGTTGAACAGACCCGTCGGGTCCGCCAGGAATGCGCCCTTGGCGAAGGTCAACTTCACGACGCTCTTATAGACCTCACCCGTGCAGAGCAGTCCGTCGTGACTCCACACGGGCACGTTCCACTTCCACTCCTCGACGACCTGGGGGTCGGCCTGCTTGATAATGGCGCGTAGGCGCGCGAGCATCGCCCCTCGCCAGTCGTCGTGGAGTCGAATTCGCTCATCGATCAGTTGCGCGGGGCTGAGCCCCTTCGTGGTCGGTGACTTATTCACGTACCGCACCGTAGCGCGGGGCGACGGCTCCCTCCATTAGTGGGGTTGATCGACGTGGTCGGCGCGAAAGGTAACGGCGTCACTGGTCGCGGGGTCAAAGAGATCGAGCAAGGTGGTAAAGGGCGCGCTCGACGTCTCGCCCTTCCAGAGTTCGATCACCATCTCACCGTGGTAGAGCATGGGCCAGCGCACGAAACGCCGCGAATCGGACGCGTCGTTGATGGCCTTCGAGCGCTCCACCGTGTCGCGCGCGACTTCGCACATCAAATCGGTCCCGCAGCCAAAGCCAAAGGGGTAGCGCTGGCGATCGGGTTCGATGGTCTCGACAATCGCGGGGTCCGCGGCGGTGATGCCCACGTGCGCGTGAAAACCCGCGCGCACGATCGGTACCTCGACCTCACCTTGAGGGTCAACGCGCCACTCGCCCGTCGCGTCTCTACCGAGGCGCACCAGGGGCACGGCGCCGAGCAGCGCTAAGACTTCGGCCGCCTCGACCGAGGGTCCCTTCGGACGCACGCCCACCGGCGCGAGCACCTGGACGCGATTCTCGACGCTGCCCCCGAGGGCCGTGACTTCGTCGCGGTGGAGTGCGCGCTTGTCGACGTCCCAACTCCCCGAGGCCGTTACCATCGTGGACTGGGTCAAGGGATCCACCGCGAAGAGCATGCCCTCGCTGAAACCCTTCAGTCCGAGGTAACGCTGGTAGAGCTGGGCCATGTGGGGTGAGACGTACTCCGAGATCTGCTGGGGCGGGGGCAACAGCCCGAGTTGGTGCATCCGGTGGCCCGCGCGCACGATGTCGTCGGGAATCGTCGTTTCACGCCAGGTCTCGGCGCTGAGGGCTCCTTCGACCACGTCGTAGCGACCACCCACCTCTTCGGCGCACGCGCTGGCGACGAGCCGGTCTCGCAATCGATCGACGTGGTCGAGGGCTTCACTGGGGTGGCCCCCTTCGAGGGTGCAGTAGGTCAACTGCGCGGGCTCACTCGCCGAGACGAAGACGACTTTGGGTGAACCAATACGAGCCATCACGACGCGCGCGGTTGAAACCACCTCGGCGTGGGTCCAGGTGTCAAAGGACTCGCGCACGCCCACGAGCACGACCAGATTGTCGGGCCGACGCGCGAGGTGGTAGTCCCTCATCACGGTGAGCATGAGGGGCTGAGCGCGTTCGGGCATTCGTAGCGCGGGCGGTTCGTCGCCGTCGGGTACGGCGGCGACGTCAATTAAGAGATCAATGTCGGCTTCGCTCGTCGTGACGATGGTGTGACCTTGGCGGCGAAAGGACTCGAGCAAGCGAGCTTGGATCTCGGCCAACGACGTGGGCACGCTGCGCTCACCCACGTAGGCGACTTTGAGCGGACGCCACCACGTACAAGTTCGTACGTCGTCAACTTGTGCGCTCAACGGACACCGCCTCGTCTAGTTCGTCACCTGGACCGCGCCGGGTCCAAGAATTGCAGAGAATTCGCCGAGAGTTGCCCCCCTCGATGGTCAAAAGCGTAGCGGCTTGGCGCGTGTCGGCGACGCCACGGGCCAACGTCGCGCGCTCACCGAAGAGGCGGTCAGGCTGATCGTCCGCGCGCATCGTCACGTTCGCGACCCGGCTTGTACGAGGTCTCGCCCGAGCGAAGCACGACGAGGGTCCGGCCCCACCAGAATGGCCACATGATTTCTGGCCGCCCCACCTCCCCCGTCGAGGTACCCCGTGCGGTCGCGCGTCTACTCGCACGACGCGAGGCCGACGTCGTATGGCGCAACGAACTGGGCGGACTGACCTTTCGCGTCGAGGACGGGGCGGCGAGTTCCTTTCTCAAGTGGCAGCCCCACGGCACCTCGATTGACCTGTCGAGTGAGGTCCCTCGCTTGGGCTGGGCCGCGAACTTTGTCACCGTGCCCGAGGTACTCGACTTCGGCCGTGACGAGGTGGGCTCGTGGCTCGTGACGCGTGCGATTGACGGCGAGAACGCGGTCAACCAACGGTGGACGCGCGAACCGCGCACGGCCGCCGTGGCCATCGGTGAGGGCCTTCGCGCCTTGCACGATGCGCTCCCGGTCTCGTCGTGTCCCTTCCAATGGCGAGCCGCCGAGCGCGTACTCGCCGCGCGGCGACGGGCGCACGGACTCGCGGGTCACGACGGCGTCGGGAGTCCAAATGTCGCGCCACCCTCTGACGCAGTGGCGCTGAGCGATCTGAGCGAGGTACCCAGCGAAGACCTCGTCGTCTGTCACGGCGACGCCTGCGCCCCCAATACCATCATTGGATCCAACGGCCACTGGCGAGCCCACGTGGACCTCGGACGCCTCGGCGTGGGCGACCGTTGGGCCGACCTCGCGATCGCGGCGTGGAGCACGGTGTGGAACTACGGCGAGGGCTTCGAATCGACGCTCTACGAGGCCTACGGCGTCGCGCCCGACACCCAGAAGATCCGCTACTACCGACTGCTCTGGAGCCTCGAGGGCTAACGCACTCGAGCGAGCGTCAACGCCGCAGTCCACGACCGGGCGTTCTTACGTCCGCACTCGTGAGGTCACGCGCTCCTCGCCAGTGCGTAAGGTGGAGTGAACGACCAGTCCAGACTTCGCTGATGCCGTACCGAACCTTTGGTTCGGGACTAGCTAAGGAGAAGTTCTGTGGGTACTCCCCGACTATGTACCGTGGTGCGCGCAACGTGCGTCGCGGGTTCAAGCGCCGAAGATCACCTCGTGCACGTTGGTTACTCGACGCTAAGGAGCGCTGCATGATTATTATCGGCGCGGTTCTTATGCTCATTGGCTTTTTGGCCTCCATTTCGATTCTCTGGACGCTCGGACTCATTGTCTTGATCGTCGGCCTCGTGCTGATGGTGCTTGGCTCTTTGGGACACGCGGTCGGCGGACGGCGACACTACTTTTAACTTTTAGGGTCGGCGGCTCACGGTCACCACCTCACACGAGTAACGCGCGAAGTACTGCGCCTCGTGCACCGAGCGCTCAAAAGCCAGTCTCGCTCACGCACCCGTCAGCCTCGGCCGACGGGTGCGTCCCGACGTCGTGACGTAATGACATAACGGCTCATTCAACTCGCGCTCGAAGGGGCACCCGGCCGGGTCACGTCGGCACGGTGCGGGCGAGTGGTCAAGATCGTGCTCGCCGTCGAAGAGGTTGTTCTACCGTTCGAATTGCCCGCCGCGAGTATTCCCGCCGAGGAGGCAACAGCACGCTTCAGTATGCTCGCCACGTTCGCCACGCTCGACGACTCGAACGCGAACACGAACGCGAACGCGAGCACCCGCGCGCCAAGGTCTCGATACCTCAGTCTGCTCGAGGACGGTCGCTAAATGCACGACTTTGAGGGCGAGTGAGTCAACCGCCAGATGAGACCTAGCGCGAAATCACGACGGGGGTGCCGAGGGGCAACAACCTTGCGAGATGCGCAATCGTGAGATCGCTAACTCGAACACAACCGTGGCTCACGCTCGCGCCCACGCTCGAAGCAACATTGGTCCCGTGGAGTCCAATTTGGCCCGCGCCGCCGTCAAAACTCATGAGCACCGTGGAGTGAGCCGAGAGGCCAAAGGCGTAGGGCCCGTAGGCACCGGTCGGGTCTGGTTGGCGCAATAACTCTTGGAGGTAAAAACGTCCCGTGGGCGTCGGTAGCGCGGGGCGACCCACTCCCGCGAGTGCGCTAAAGATGACGCGCGTGCCCACTACAACACGTAAGCGATGCTGTGAGAGGCTGACGTCGACGGTGTAGGGGTCAGTACGCAGTTGCACCGCCGAAGCCCGAATCCACGCCGTGGAATCATTGGGCCGCGTGGGCAAGTAGACCTCGATTCGCTGCGCGATCGTGGCGTGCGTGGCGACGAGAAAGACCAGCGGCCCTCCCGCAGCCGTCGGATTCGACAGCGCCGCGTAAGCCTTCAGGCTCGTGGGGCTATGAAAGAGCGCGACGGACCCGCCCGTGGCATTCGCAACCATGCTGCTCGGTACCGTCGACGGTGCCACGGCCGCGACGACTGGTGTGGCACTGCTCGAACTGAGCACCGTCACCAGCGCCACGCCGAGGGCCGCGATCGCCGCCCCGCCCCAGAGCCACCGAGAGCTCCGTGAGCGAGGCGTAGTTGAATCCGCTTCGAAGGTCATCAGCCGGTGAAGGTGGCTTGCTTGAGCTCGGGCTTGGCTGCTTGAGCGGGGCTCAGCGCCTTGGAGCGCAGCGACACCTTGTTGACGAGAGCCGTGACTGCGCTAGTCAGCGGGCCGGTCGACTCACCTGCGGTATTGGTCGCTAAAGCGGTCGCGACGTTGAGAAAACGACGACCGGTGGGCACGGCACTCATCAAGTGTGAACAGAAATACGTGGCCGTCGCACCCGCCGCGACCGTTTGTGCACCAATCGGCGACAGGGTCCCCAGGTCACATCCCGGGTCGGTGACGACAACGCTCAACGACGCGGTGGTCGCGTTGGTTACGCGCAGTTCGTACTGGACTTGCTGGCCGACGAGCACGCGCAAACTCGAAGTGAGAAAGGTGTTCGTTGTTCCGCCGAGGCGCTGCAACTTCAAAAAGTGCACCGTTCCTGAGCCGAGAGTCGCCGTTGCCGGCGTACCACTCGGCACGCCCGTCGTCGTGGTCGTTGATCCCGGCGTCGTCGTGGTCGTTGATCCCGGCGTTGTCGGAAAACCCTCGTGCGCGGGGGTCACACCAGAAAAGGCGGCCGCGAGGGCCGCGGGCGTCACAATGACGTTCTGGTCAAGTTGGTCGCCGCTCGTGCGCGTCGAAATCGTCCAGCTCGTGGACTGGGTGAATGGCGTGCCGCCCGTCGTGGGAGCGACCGGCGTCACCGTAATGAACGCCTGCTGAGTGCCGGTGTCAAAACCGAAGAAACTGACGCTAAAGCCGCACGCGAGGTGCGGGTCGTTGCCCGAACCTCCGTCGAGGGCGTACTGGTCGATTTGGATGTGGCCATTGTTGCCCGCGGGCGCTTGCGATGAGGCACCCGCAAAGGAACTGGGCAACACCCCGAGGGCGAGCAGGGATGCGAGCGCGAGCACCGAAACGGTACGTCGGCGAGTCGTTGAAACAAAGTGGTCCAGTGTGGACATAGTTAAACCTAACAACCCTCTGCGGAATATCGCAGAAGCAACCAAGGTTTTGAGCGGCGACTGAGCGGGCCGAGGAAAGGACCCGTGTTGCCAACCTAACGGTGACGCCCGTGTGCGAGCCCCCTCGTTGATGTGAATTGGGTGTGAATGACGAATCGTCACTTCAGCGTCATCGATGGCACGACGCGTTTCGCGTGAGTGGTCGACCTCGTGACGTAGTCGGGCGAACTCGCGAGGAGAACTTGGCGTGCGACCAGCAGAACACGCGGCGAAGCGCCGACGTTGGAGGTCGACCGCGACGACAGACTCACCTAGAACGTTCACTGGGCAGTGCGACGACGACTGCGTGTCGCGACACCAGGTGCCCCTAGAGTGCCAAGACGGTTCAAGGGGGCATCACCAACGCCTGGCAAGCGACGTGCTTTGCCCCGGGGCCAGGCAAGATACGAACGCGCGCGGACTTCGCATCTCTGCCGCATCGCTCGCCGCGCACCGTTACAGAAAGAGGCTTCCATGACCACCACGCTTCCCGGCGGCGACTTTGCGCTCGCCGACGACCTCACGCTCACCCGCGTGGGCTACGGCGCCATGCAACTCGCCGGACCACACGTCTTTGGACCCCCCGCCGACCACGACGAAGCCCTAGCGGTGCTGAGCGAAGTCGTCGAGCTCGGCATTACGCACATTGACACGAGCGACTACTACGGACCCTACGTCACGAACGAGTTGATCAAAGAGGCGCTCTACCCCTATCCCGAGTCGCTGCACCTCGTCACCAAGGTCGGAGCACTTCGTGACGCCAAGGGTGGTTGGCCCTCGGCGCGCTCGCCCTTAGAACTGCGCCAGGCCGTCTACGACAATCTGACGCGACTGGGGCTCGACGCACTCGACGTCGTGAACCTTCGACTCGGCGGCTTTGATCGCCCCGA
>NCBD01000018.1 GCA_002255315.1 Actinobacteria bacterium 21-64-8
ACCGTCGCTCGTTATCCTCGCCGCCGGCCGTGCACGGCGCTACGGCGGACTAAAACAGCTCGCGCCCATTGGCCTTAACGGCGAAGGCGTCATTGACTTGTTGGCCTGCGACGCCTTCGCGTCGGGCTTCGAAGACATCATCGTGGTCGTCAATCCCGAGACGGGCTCCCAGATTGAATCGCACGTCGAGCGCAACTGGCCCAAGGACCAACGTGTGTCCTTTGCTATCCAGCACGAACTGCGCGGCACGGTCGACGCGGTGCTCGCCGCCGAGGGCCACCTCAATCTCACGAAGCCCTTTGGCGTCTCTAACGCCGACGACCTCTACGGTCGACGGGCCTTTAAGATGCTCGGCCAACACCTCGCGACCACCACGTCGCACTGCATGGTGGGCTTTGAGCTCGATCGGGCCCTGGTGGGCGAGTTGCCGGTCTCGCGCGGGGTCTGCGTCGTGCAAGACGGGCACCTCAGCGAAATCGTGGAGCGCAAAAACGTTCGTCGCGACGGCGAGGGTTACCTCGCCGAAGACGGCCTCGAGCCGAGCCGTCTCGATTCTTCGGTCACGGTGTCGATGAACCTCTGGGGCTTTCAACCCTCGATTCTTCCGCTGATGCACGAGTGCGTCGCGCGCCACGACTTTGAACAAGAGAAGGAAGTCCAGCTCTCGGTATTGGTGGGTGAGCTCTTGCGCGACGGCGTGACGCGCGTTGACGTGCTGGCGACCGATTCGCGCTGTATTGGTGTCACCCACGCCAGTGATCTGCCCCTCGCCCAAGAGCTCGTACGCCTCGAGATCGAAAGTGGTCTTCGCCCCGAGTGCGCCTTCACGCCGATTTAAGTCACCTCCGCGACGGGCGTTAGCGCCAGTCTCTCGAGGGTGCGCTCGCGCCCAGTTCGAGCGACTCCACGTGCTCGGCGACCAGGGCCATCGATCCCTGTCCGCGTTCGAGCACCCCACGAATAACGAGCGCCGGCGAGTGACGCGCGACGTTCGACCACCGGGCCCACGCGCCCTTGGAAAAGATCACGTTAACGTGACCGGACTCGTCTTCTAAGTTCACGAAGACTGCGCCGTTCGCCGTTTCGGGGTGTTGGCGGTGCGTGACCACACCCGCGACCGTGACGCGGCGACTCTCGACGCCCGCCAACGCGCTCGCGCGCGTGACGCCTCGCGCACTCAGCCCCTCACGCGCGAGCGCCATCGCCGTCGCCTCGGTCGTCAGTCCCATCGCCCACAGGTCATCGGCGACGCGCTCCAGGTCGCGGACCTCGGGTAACGCTGGCGCCTCAAGTCCGGTCACGACTCCCTCAAGACGATCCGATCCGCTCTGGGCGGCGGCGCCCGCGGACCACGTCAGCGCGCGGCGGCTGGACCCAAACGCGTCGAGCGCGCCGGAGCTGGCGAGGGCTTCGAGATGGTGTCGCTGTAATCCCGCGCGACGCACGAGGTCACTCGCGTCGCGCCACGGCGCGCCCGCGACAACGCGCTCGGCGAGCTCGGTACTGATTGAGCGCACACTCGTGAGACCCAAACGAACGACCTCACCCTCGGCGCCGTCCTCGAGCACCGCGAGCGCGCGCGAGCGATTCACGTCGGGGCGCGCCACCACGACGCCGTGACGCTGGGCGTCGGCGACCAGACTCTGGGTCGACCAAAAGCCCATGGGCTGAGCGTTTAAGAGTGACACCAAGAAGGCACCTGGGTAGTGGCACTTGATCCACGCCGAGCAGTACACGAGGTGCGCGAAGGAGACCGAGTGTGATTCGGGAAAGCCGAAGTTCGCGAACGCCGCGAGGGCGTCAAAGAGTTGGTCGGCCGGCGCGCCCGTAATGCCGTTCGCGGCCATGCCGGCGTAGAAACGGCTTTTGAGTCGCGTCATGCGCACGGCCGAACGTTTCGCG
Organism: Actinobacteria bacterium 21-64-8; assembly: GCA_002255315.1. Lineage (GTDB taxonomy): Bacteria > Actinomycetota > Acidimicrobiia > Acidimicrobiales > RAAP-2 > RAAP-2. The sequence continues at coordinate 1,903 of NCBD01000018.1, forward strand.
GCCATGGCTTGACGAAGTTCGTCGGCTTCGGCCGGTGAAAAACCCGCGACCGCTACGGCCATCTCCATGAGCTGCTCTTGAAACAACGGCACTCCGAGCGTGCGCGCCAAGATCGGCTCCAGGCGCGGGTGCAGATAGCTAACCGGCTCTTCGCCGCGGCGCCGGCGAATATAGGGATTCACGGCGTGGCCCTGGATAGGTCCGGGACGAATGAGCGCGACCTCGATTACGAGATCGTAGAAACAACGCGGTCGTACTCGTGGCAACGTCGCCATCTGCGCGCGTGACTCCACCTGAAAAACTCCGACCGTGTCGGCCTCGCAAAGCAGGTCGTAGACCTCGGACTCTTGAGGCAGTCGCGCGAGGTCGAGTCGCACGTCGTAGAACTCCTCGACTTGACGCACGGCGCGGTGCAGCGCCTCGAGCATGCCCAGCCCCAACAGATCGAACTTCACCAGCCCAATGGCCGCGCAGTCGTCCTTGTCCCACTGCAAGACGCTGCGTCCCGGCATGCGCCCCCACTCAACGGGGCAGACCTCTAGGACCGGTCGGTCGCAGAGCACCATGCCCGCCGAGTGGATGCCGAGGTGGCGCGGTCGATCGAGCAGTTGCGTCGCCATCGTGGTGACGAGTGCGGGCACGACGTTAGGGTCCGCACTCATGGTGCGGCGATCAACGGCGTCTCGAAAGACGTTCGCCTGCTCTTCGGAGTAACCCAAGGCGCGCGCCACGTCACGCAACGCCGAACGGGGGCGATACGTAATCACCGCGGCGACCTGGGCGGCGTGGTGTCGTCCGTAGCGCTCGTAGACGTACTGGATCACTTCTTCACGTCGGCCGGACTCAATGTCCACGTCGATATCGGGGGGACCGTCACGAGCCGGAGAGAGGAAGCGTTCAAAGAAGAGATTGAGCGAGACGGCGTCGGCGTTGGTGATACCCAGTGAGTAACACACCGCCGAGTTGGCGGCCGAGCCACGGCCCTGGCAGAAGATGTCCTTCGCGCGACAGAACTCGGTAATGTCCCACACGGTGAGGAAGTAGCCCGCAAAGCCCAGTTGACCAATGACGCCGAGTTCGTGATCGATCTGGCGCCACGCGCCCGCGACGCGCTCGGCGCCACGAGGCCCGTAGCGCTGCTCGGCGCCCCGCGCGACGAGGACCTCGAGGTAGGCCTGCTCGTCGAGTCCCGAGGGCGTCGGAAACGAGGGAAGATTCGGGGCCACCAACCGTAAGTCAAAGGCCAACTCACCCACCAGTTCGCCCGCCCGGTCCACCACCCCGGGCCAGCGCGCGAAACGCCGACGCTGCTCAGCGTCACTACGCAGGTGCGCGAGGGGCGAGGCGTTGAGCCAGCCCTGCATCTCTTCGAGCGAGCGTCGCGAGCGAATCGCCGCGAGCAGTTGCGCGCGCGCGACGTCGCTAGGACTGGCGTAGTGCACGTTGTTCGTCGCCACCACCGAGAGTCCCGCGCGTACCGCAATCTCCGCCAGAGCGTCGTTACGCGCAACGTCGTCGGGCGCACCGTGATCCCAGATCTCGACCGCCACGTTCTCTGAACCAAAACGCGCACACAGACGGTGGAGTTCGCGAGCCGCGGCGCGCGGCCCCTCGTTGACGAGAGCCTGGGTGAGAGGTCCCTTGCGACAGCCCGTCAAGACCAGCCAGTCCTTCGCGTGTTCGGCGAGCGCGTCGAGAGTGAGTCGCGGTGATCCCTTTTCGCCGCGATCGAGGTGCGCGAGCGCCAGCGCGCGCGAGAGCGCGCGATAGCCCAGGGCCGAACGCGCCAGCACCACCAGGTGCGTACCCGAAGGATCGCTCACCCCAACGCGATCGTCACGCGCGTCGAGGGTGATTTCGGCCCCAAAGACGGTCGCGAGTCCGAGCGCGCGCGCCGCTTCGGAAAAACGAACGACCCCGTACAGCCCGTGATGATCCGTCAGTGCGAGGCCCGCCAGACCGAGACGCACCGCCTCGCCCACCAACTCTTCGGGGTCACTCGCACCGTCGAGAAAACTAAAGCCCGAGTGGGCGTGGAGTTCACCGTAGAGCGCCATCAGTCGTAGATCCCCGCCAACCACCATTGACGCTCTTCACACGAGAGAAGGAACGCCTCGCCCGAGGCCAACACCAACTGAAGTTGGGCGCGTCGACGATGGAGCGACCACCAACGCTCCACGAGCGGCCAGGGACCCGCGAACCAGGTGATCTCACGGCGCAGCGTGCTCGAAAAAGCCAACGTGGCGGGTGCGGCGCTCAACAGTCCTCGCACGCCCAAGACGACCGGCGCCCCCTGGGCGTCGCGTAGTTGGACCTCGACGGGGTGCGCGAGGGTGGTCGCGGGCGAGGGAGCGCCCATCTGGCCCGGCCAGGGGGCCAACTCCTGGCGCGCCGGTGCGGGGGCGCCCCAGGGCACCAGCACACCTCGCTCGTCGGGGGTACGTCCACCGCGCAGTGACGCCACCACCACGGCCTCCGCACCCAGGCGTTGTCGAATCCGCAGCGCCGCCGCGTCGGCTCGTAGATCGCCCGCGCCGCGCTGGCCGAAGAAACCGAGTTGCTCATCGAAGTCGTCATCCTCACCACGCCACTGCGCCAGACGACGCGCGAGACGAGGGTCGCGTTGGCCTTCGAGTTCAGCGAGTTCGCCGCGTGCGACGCGTTGGCGCGTGAGGACGTCAAGGTCAAAACGCTCACCCACCCGCGCAGTATCAAGGTCGGCGAAGGCCCCCACGCTACGAATGCCCAGACGCTGACAGGTCGTCGTGAGATCACGACGACCTAATACCTCGAGAGGTTGCGCACGACGAAAGGCGTCGCTGGCCCCCACGGGGAGCACCACCTCGTGCTGCGCCGCGAGTTCGGCACTAAAGAGGCCCTCGGCGACCCCGAGTCGCACGTTCGTGCCCGCGACGTCGTGCACGCAACGGCGCACCACCTCCAGTACCGCGTCGTCACCGCCGTAGAAACGACTCGGCGCTCGTATGGGCAACACGAAGAGACCAAAACGAACAGCTTCGGTAAAGGGACAGAGCAGATTGAGCGCGTCAAGGAGAGTCTGGGTCGTACGCAGCGTTGAACCGTCGGGTCGTTCAACCGAGAGCGACTCCACCCAGAGCGCGAGGAGGCGTTCCACTTAACTCGCCTCGGCGCGACCACGTCGGTTCGGTACGACGACCACGTGACGCTCGCCACGCGCGGCCTCCCCGCGGCCACTCACGTGCACCGTGAGATAACGCGCGTCGAGTCGCGACGAGACGCGCCATTCGGCCTGGGTCACGCTGAACAAGAGATCGGGCGCCAGTGGCCAGCGCGTGCGCGGCTCGCTGAGTGCGATCAAGACGGCACTACGCTCACGCACGCGATCGCTCAGTCGTCGCGCGACGTTCGGCGCCGCACGACCAGGCGCACGCACGAGCACCACGTCGACGCCGTCGAGCAGATCAGCGGCCGCCTCCGCCCACGCGTCGCGGGGGCGAGGCACGAAGAGCACGCGGCGAAGATCGATGCCGAGTTCGGCCATCGCGACGACACCGGGGTCATCGACCCCCACGACGGCTGACCAGTGGCCCCGCGTGCTCGCCTCGCTCAAGAGACTGAGCCCCACACTCAAACCACCAAACCCCGCGGGCGCCTCGACCACCAGGCTCGATCCGCGACGCAGCCCCCCACCTGGCACGAGCGCGTTCCAGGGTTCACCAAGGGGCAGCGTGCGACTCTTGGCCAGGGCGACCGGTCGCAGCGTGGCCACCAGATCTTGGGGAAGCGAGGGACGTGAGGGTGAAAAAGCGAACATATGTTCGTAAGAGTAGCGAGCCCTCGTCACACGCGCCACTGGACCCACTGACGAGGGAAACTAGTGAGTAATTGGGCGAAGGAGCGCAGTGAGTGAGGGTCTCTGGCTGGTGACCGGCGTGCAGGCGTCGGGCAAATCGACGATTGCCGAGCTCCTCGCGCGTCACTTCGACGCCGGGGTTCACGTGCGTGGTGCGCAGTTCTACCGCTGGGTTACGCGTGGTTGGATACACGTCGGTGATCCTCGCCTCGACGAGGCGCGTCGACTGCTCGAACTGCGCTATCGACTGGCCGCGCGCGTGGCCGACGAGTACTGCGCCGCGGGCTTTACGACCGTGGTTCAGGACAATATTTACGGCGCCGACGTCACCCAGTGGCTCCAAAGTCTTCACGTGCGACCCCGTCACCTCGTCGTCCTTCGACCCTCCCTCGAGACCGTCGCCGCGCGCGAGCACGCCCGCCATCTCGCAATCGGCAAGGTGGCCTACCGACCCGGCGGGTTCACGATCGAAGAACTCGATGACCAACTCGCGCGCACCGCGCGAATCGGTCTATGGCTGGACACCTCGACCCTCACGCCCGACGAGACCATAAGTGAGATTCTTCGCCGTCGCGACGAGGCGATGATTGACGGCGCGCTCGAAGAGCCCGTCACCTAATCTCAACCCAGAAAGGAACTCTCGTGTGTGGTCGCGTGGCACTCTTTACTCCCCCGGTTCGCTTAGCGAAGTTGCTCGACGCCGCGCTCGCGGCGGGCGTGGAACTCGAGGGCCACCCGAGTTGGAACGTTGGCCCCCAGCGTCGTCTCTTTGCGGTCACGGAAAATAATGGCGAGCGAATCCTCGATCGCTACCGATGGGGACTCGTACCGAGTTGGGCGAAAGACGCCTCGCTCGGGAATCGGCTCTTTAACGCGCGCGCCGAGACGGTCGCCGAGAAGCCCTCCTTTCGCAGCGCCTTCGCGAAGCGACCCTGCGCGATTCCCGTTGACGGTTTCTACGAGTGGGACCATCGACCCGGCAAGAACCGTCAACCGCACTTCTTCACTCGCGTCGACGGCGCACCGATGATCTTCGCGGGTCTCTACGAGCACTGGCGCGACCCTGAGTCGCCCGACGCGCCATTGCGAGCGACCTGCACGGTTATTACGACCACACCCGGTGAGGACATGGACGAGATTCATGACCGCATGCCCGTCGTGCTCGAAACGAGCGACGTCGACACGTGGCTCAACGTTCTCGAGGTGAGCGCCGACGAGCGCCTCGCGCTGCTGCGCCCGGCGACGGCGAACACGCTGCACCACCACGGCGTGAGCTCCTCGGTGGGTTCAGTGAAAAATGACGGGCCCGAACTTATTGAGCCACTCGAGCCACAGTCACTCTTTTAGCCCTTTCGCGACTCTTGCCTGCGGTTCGCGTTTGGGGCCCGTCATAAATTGCAAGGGTGGCTTTACGACTTCGCCCCTACCGTGTCTCGGACGAACGCATGGTCATGCGCGCTCGCGACGCGCTGGCCACGGACGGTTTCGAACTGCTCTACGGCTTACGGGAGTACGCCAGTTGGTCGAACTACCTGGCGCACTACCACGAGACGCGCTTTGGTCGCGATCTTCGTGACGGTGAGGTGCCCACCATGTTGCTCGCCGCCGAGGTCGACGGCAGCTTCGTGGGTCACGTGGGGGTGCGCCTCGCGACGAATCCCGCAGCGGTTCCTCGTGGTGGCCACGTCGGCTACGCCGTGCTCGCGCCCTTTCGTCGCCAGGGTCTCGCGAGCGAGATGTTGCGCCAAGCGATGATTTTGCTGCGCGCCGAAGGGGTCGGCGAAGTCGTGGTGACCTGTCGCGACACGAACCTCACCTCGGCGGCGGTTATCGAGGGTTGCGGTGGGCGCCTCGAGTCTCTCTTCGATTTTGGCGACGCGAAGGGCGACATGCGTCGCTACGTCATTGCGCCGCCCGAGCACGCACTGTATTTACGACCGTTGACCACGCGCGACGAAGCGGCCGCGGTGGCGGCCCACCGGGCCATGATCCACGGCGACACGCACTTTCTTTTGCACTGGTCCAGCGGCGACGAGTGGGACGCGTACGTCGCACGCCTGCGCGACCTCCAGTTAGGACGCGACGTACCCGAGGGACTCGTACGAAGTGCCTTTCTCGCCGCGAGTGTGGGTAATCAACTCGTTGGTCGTACCTCAATTCGCTTTGAACTGAATGAAGCGTTGACGTCGTGGAACGGCCACATTGGTTACGCGGTGCTCGAGGCGCATCGTCGACGGGGCTACGCGGCCGAGATTCTTCGCCAAGCCTTGGTGATCGCTCGTGCTGAAGGTGTAACGCGCGTCATTGTGACCTGCGAGGATAACAACGTCGCGTCTGCCACGGTCATTGAGCGCCACGGTGGCCGTCTCAACTCGATTGGACTGACCAACAAATTTCCCGGGCGCTGGCGGCGCTACTACGTCGACTAACGAGTGCCCGGACGGCCGAAAACCCCGAGTGACCAGTGGGCCGAGGCCCACCCGCCCCTCGGGGTTTCCGAGGCACATCAACTACTGGTCCGTGTCGGACAGACCACCAGTCGACGGCAGGTACTTCACGTCATTTGCCGTACGAATCGCGGACCGAACTCCGCTTTCCGCCAGGAGGTTCTGTCCCTCTTGCGAGGTCCCTCTCCCCCTCGTCCCTCTCACCTTTCGGCTCGCAGGATCGTCGGCAGGTACTACGTGAACTACGACTTGTACTGTGCCAGAGATTTGTGCCGTCACCAAGAGGAATTTGGAAAATCACAGGCTTTTACCCAGTATGAGTGGGTTTATCCACCAAGAAATTCACTCCGCACTCGACTATGCACCAGTTCTTCCCATCTTTTCCACAGTCCTCGTCTCCGCAACGGGGCTGACGGCACGAAAGACACCGGCCACGAGCACGCGTGTGGGCGTCGACGCGCCGTAAGTGCGCACAAGGAGTTCGAACTAGCCGGCGGTACCGGCGATGATCCCCGTCACGTGCGTGCTCGCCACTTTGGTACACGTCGAGTCGTGGCCAAAGTGCACTAAGAAACTGGGGCCCGAATAGAACTTGATTCTTAATTCGTCAAAGCGCGCGGCGCCACAAAGCGCCGCGGGGTAATTACCTGTCTCGGCGACGCCGAAGGCGACGGTGACCTTGCCCGAGTGCTTGGCGAGCTTGACCGAACCACCGCGACCGGCGAGCACTTCGCGTCGCGCGGCGGGTCCCACGGCCACGAACCTCGGCCCGGTCGTGGGTTGCACGACGGGAATGCCCACGAGACGACACGTGACGGCAGACTTGTTGTGAAAAGTAATCGGAAAGTAGATCGTGCCCGCCGCTCCGTCACCGAGCCCTACCGACACGGTGATCTGACGCGCGACGCACCGCGGTACTTGCGTGCTCGCGCCCGCGACCGAATTCACGAGGGGCGTGACGACGCCACTGGCCAAAACAAGCGACGCCAACGCTCCCCACGACAATGCTCGAGCGTGCCTCATGTCACTCCTTCGCTCCACTGCGGAGCGTAGAGCGAACGCGGGCCCTCACGGGGTGCAGAAGCGTTACGAATTGCTTACAACTTGGCTACGAACGGACCTTTTCGAGCCATCGACCATGTGGGTGACACCATCCCCACAGTTCGGGCGCGTCGAATTCGCGCGCGACCACAATTCGTGAAGCACCACGTTGTTCGGGTCGCTTCGTCGCGTCGATCCCCGCAATCTCGACGAGCGGTGATTCAACCGAGATCGCAGCGCATCGACCCGCACGCGCCGCGTCGTGCGCTCGAGTGAGAAACCACGCGCGTTCCTCTTCGCTCAAATAAAATAAGACCCACGTATTAATGACGATGGTAAAAGAATCCTTCGTCAGTGTCAGGGCTTCATCAAAACGCTCGCGGACACTGCCGCACAACACCTCGACCGGCTCCCAGGTCGGCCACGCCGCGACGACGGCGTCAAAACGCTCATGACGTCGACGGTCTTCGGGCCACAGGCAGGCTTTGAGCCACAGTCGATCGTCGCGGTTCGCGAGGTCTAAGGGATTCGGGTCGATGCCAATGCGTCGCGCAATCGACGGAAGCGTTCGCTCGATGACGCCCCCGAGGTCGCGACAGACGAGCGTCAGCGCGTCGTGGTCGTCGAACGCTCGTACGCGAAATCGTTCGAAGTGCAGATTGATTCCGGCAGAACTTCCCACCTCGATGACGTTGATCGCACGTCGATCTTGTGCGAGTTCACTCACGAGCGCCTGGAGCACTGCGCTGCGACCCGGTTCGTTGGTCTGGGTCGAGCGCCACAGTTCACCACGCACGAGGGCAGGGTTGTTGTGAAGCACCGTGAGGACAGTAGCGACGTCGACCTTGACGTCGGCTGGTTCGCCTCGTCGTACTCGCTCGTAGAGCGGACCGAGGATTTCGTGGCCACGCAACGCGTGCCAGTGGAGTGCGGCGAGAATCAGCATGGGATTTCGTTGCGTGGCACGCACTTCACCAAGCAAGGTGAGGCCGAGTTCATCGTCGCCTAAGCGATCACACAGTTCGGCGTAGAACGGATGTCGTTCTCGATCTTCGGGCGCTAACGCATGCTCGTAGCGACGACGAGCGTCATCGAGGTCGGGGTTCACCGGTTCAGGTTGTATTGGCGTCGCGTTCGCTTTCAGTTTTCTTCGTCACCCTCGAATCCGATGAGCCAGCGCAGTCCGTACCGATCAACAACTTGACCATCGGACGCCCCCCAGGGTCGGCGCTGCAAGTCATCGAGGACGCAGCCACCTTCGCACAGCATGGAGAACCATTTCCTCAGCACCCGGGGCTCTTCGGTGCCCAATAGTGACAGCAGCAGCCCTTCGCATCGCACCGGCGACTCGTCGCCCGCGACGTCGGCGCCATAAAGCTTGACCGGTCCATTCATGAGCGAACCATGAGCGATTGCGTCCTCCGGACCGTCGGTTCTCTTGAACTCTTTGAACGAGTGCAGCTGCACGGAACAGCCAAAAACGTCCGCATAGAACGTCAGTGCCTCACGAGCGGTGCCCGGGAAGTGGACGTAGGGCGTTGGATCTGGCACTGCGCCCATCGTAACGTCGACGGCGCACGCATCGCTAGGTACCACGGCGAAGGATTCGTACCGTGTGTGCGTCGACTAGCAGTGACAACCGTTTAATACCGACCACGAGTGAAGGTGA
>NCBD01000150.1 GCA_002255315.1 Actinobacteria bacterium 21-64-8
CGCGAACCGGGGGGCTTTACCCTGCCGCGAGCACCGCGCGACTCGCGCACCTTCAATACCGCCTCTGGTAGGGCCCGCTTTACGGTCAATACCGTTGACGCGGTGACGGTCCCCGAAGGGCACCTGCTGTTACAGACGCTGCGTTCACACGATCAGTTCAACACGACGGTCTATGGACTCAACGATCGCTACCGCGGCATCAAAGGTGGCCGTCGAGTGGTGTTCGTCAACCAAGTTGATCTCGCCGCGCGAGGTCTTGACGACGGCGACCTCGTTGATCTCGTCAGCGTCTGGTCCGACGGCGAACGCGTCGCCCCGGGCTTTCGTGCGGTCGCGTACCAAACGCCACCGGGATGCGCCGCGGCGTATTTCCCCGAGACCAACGTCCTGGTGCCACTTGATTCCACGGCGATCGGCAGTAATACTCCTACCTCGAAGTCAATCGTTATCCGCCTCGACAAGGCGACGTCATAACTCTTTAGGGGGTTGGCCCCTTCGCGTGCTCGTCCACGCGCTCACTCCCGGCGTAGACGACCATTGACGGGTCGCGCAAAAACCCCACGAGCGTCATGCCACTTTCTTCCGCCAAGTCCATGGCGAGTGACGACGGCGCTGAGACCGCACACAACGCGGGGACGCCCGCCATCAACGCCTTTTGTACTAGCTCAAAGGACGCGCGACCCGAGACCATTAACACGGTGCCCTTGAGCGGCAAACGCCCTTCGCGGAGTGCCCAACCTACGACCTTGTCAACGGCGTTGTGTCGTCCGACGTCTTCACGAAGCACCAGGAGTTCGCCGGACGAGCCCTCGAACAACGCCGCGGCGTGAAGACCGCCCGTTTGCTCAAAGACTTTCTGGGCGTCGCGAAGTCGCTGGGGAAGCGAGGCGAGGAACGAGGGCGCCAGGCGCAGCGGATCGTCGCGAACCTCGAAGTTCGATCGCGTTCGTACCGCGTCGATGGACGCTTTGCCGCAGAGCCCGCACGAACTCGAGGTAAAAAATGCGCGCGCCACACTGTCGTCGGGGGCGGCGACGTCGCCCGCCAAGGTGAGATCGAGGACGTTGAATTGATTGACGCCTTGTTCGTCGACGCCGCTGCAGTAACGCATCGCTACGAGTTCGCGTTGCTCGGAGATGACGCCCTCGCTCACGAGAAAGCCCGCAGCGAGGTCGAAGTCGGCCCCGGGCGTTCTCATGGTCACGGCTAGCGAGCGCCCCGCGATGCGCAGCTCCAGCGGTTCTTCACCGGCGAGGGTGTCGCGCTCGTAGCGTGGTTCTTCTCCCACGCGCACGCGAAGAACTCGTCGTTGAGGTGCGACGCGGCTCACGAGTCGGCGCTCGATTCGTTGGCGGCGAAACGTGCGGCGAGTTCGCGAGCAGTCTCCAGCGCCGCCTCGGGACTCAGACCCGCCGTGGCCGCAATCCAGCAGGTTAAGGGGGCCGCCGTTCGTTCGGCCGCGTGCGCGGCCACGCCGGCGAGGGCGAGTATGAGTTCGCGCTCGTCGCTACTCAGTGCTTCGCCTCGTATCGCCAACGCATATTCGTCGAGCCACCTCGCTGCCTCAGTCATCGCCGCGTTTCCGTTCTTACGTCGAGCATGTGCTGGAAGGCTACCAACGTCGTGGTGGCGATCGTGAGTCACGGGAACTGATATTCGACGACCATCAGGGCGAACTCGTTCGTGTCGTCGTCCGCGGGCGAGGTCACTTCGAATCGGGGCCTGGCGCGCTAGTGGTGGTGGCGGACCCGATGCGTCGTAACCTCGAATCGGTGAGTCGACACTCGATCCCCGAGAACACGTCATTCGTGGGTGCAGTACTGACGGGTGGCGCGAGTTCTCGGATGGGTACTGACAAGGCACTGCTCCGCGTCGAAGGCGTACCCATGGTGCTGCGCGTCGCGCGCGCAATACTCGGCGCCGGAGCGAAAGACGTCTGCGCGGTGGGTGGTGACGCCCCGTCCCTTGAGGCTCTCGCCCTCAGATTCGTGCCCGATGAGGCACTTCATCAAGGGCCGCTCGCTGGCATTATTGGCGCGCTGCGGAGCGCGGCGCACGACGTCGTCGTGGTCGCGGCGTGCGATATGCCATGGATCGAGTCAGGGCACGTGGCGCAACTCGTCACGGCGTTGGGCACGCGTGACGCGGTGATGAGTGCGTCGAACGATCAAGTGCAACCGCTCTTTAGCGTCTGGCGGCGCGCGTCGTGCGCTCAACTCGAGGACGCGTTTCGCGGGGGTGAGCGTTCCCCTCGACGGGCCATCGAAGGCCTGGACTACGCGATCGTGAACCTCGAAGCCGGCCCGTGGTCAGTGGACCTCGATACACCAGAAGACTTCGAAGGTGTCACGCGGTGAGCGATGTTCAAACGCAATCTTACGCGAGCGCCACGTACGCGCCGTCACTGCGCGGGGAGCGAGCGTGCGACGGCGACCCCGCGCGCGATCCACGCTTCGAGTTGTCTCTTCGTCGTGAGGTGTTCGCTCTTGACCCGAAGCCAGCCCTTCATTATTCGTCCGCCCATCTCCATGGGCTCGACGAGCGAGTGCTCGAAGAGTTGGTCGCGATCGGAGGGATTGATGCGGACCATCAAACCGCCTCGACTACTGGCGGCGACGGCGATGTGGCCGTTGACGAGGAAGGCGACCCCGTCGAACATTCGCTTTTCGCTGACACCTGGGTGTGACGCGAGCAGCACTCGGACCCGCCCGGCTAATTTCTCGTCGCACGCCACCTCAATAGTGTGACGCGGTTCTGCCGATTGATGCGCGATGTCACGACGAATAGAGAGAACTAGGGATGACGTGACGTGGCGCTGCGCGACGGGCCCAGCGACTGCGAAACCAACAATCGTCGTCTCGTACGCCTGGCAAACTTCGTGGCGGTGGCGAACGGCGAACGAGTGCGCACGCCGTCGTGACGGTCTTCGTCCGCGCCCGCGACGTAATTGGTAATACGCTGGAACGTTCTGGAACGTCGTCGTTCTA